>JANPDZ010000673.1:0-3127 GCA_031431735.1 Acidobacteriota bacterium
ACCTTTGTCTAGTGTCAAAATAACTTATTTATTGCTTAACTCGCAGAATTGAAATCCTTCGCAGATTTTTTGAATAAAAGAGCAAATCGTTTATAATCAAACAAATTAGAGGTGAAATATGCTTGTTGAAGAAGTTTTAGACGTAGAAACAGAAAAAGAGGAAGAAATGCCGTCATTTAATCACAGTTATCTTTGTTGGCAAATATCGCAACAACTCTCTCAGAATGAAGCAATAGCTCCATTGCCTGAATTAACTCTAAATATTGGAAGCGGAGTAATTCCCGATATTTCGGTTTTTTCTCGTGAAAAAATTAAACCAAACTTTTTGCACGATATTCCGAAATTTTCCGAAATGCCAATTTTAGCGGTTGAAGTTATTTCAGCAAGTCAAAATATCCAAGATTTAATCGAAAAAGCCCAACTGCTGGTTGATAACGGAGTGAAAGCCGTCTGGACAGTCGAGCCATTTACAAACACGGTTTTTGTTACGACCAAAGACGGCGAAAAGCGATTTCACAATGTCGAAGTCGAAAGCGAAGGAATTAAAGTAGATTTTCGACAAATTTTCGGAACAAATTAGATCTCTTTCCCGCTACAAATTATTTGACAGGTAGATGTTCATTCAAATAACGCGTCAACAATGAATACAAATGCCGCGTTGTATTTTCACCTTCAAAAATGCCGTGCGTTCTGTTTGGATAAGCCATCATCGTAAATTGCTTATTTTCTTTGATCAATTCATTTATCAAGGTTTCAGTTCCTTGGTAATGAACGTTATCATCGCCCGTGCCGTGAACGATCAGCAAATCACCTTTCAAATTCTTGGCAAATGTGACGGGTGAACCTTGTTTGTAATCTTCGGCGTTATCTTGTGGAAGTCCCATATAGCGTTCCTGATAAATCGTATCGTAAAAACGCATATTTGGAACCGGCGCGACCGACATTCCCGTTTTATAAATATCAGGGTAGCGAAACATCGCGTTCAAGGTCGAAGAACCGCCGCCGCTCCAGCCCCAGATTCCGACACGCGACGCATCAATGAACGGCATTTTGGCAATCATCGCTTTTACGGCATTGGCTTGATCTTGCGACGAAATTACGCCGATCTTGCGATAGGCGATCTTTCGCCACTCACGTCCGCGCGGTGCGGGAGTTCCGCGATTATCAACGCTGGCAACAATATAGCCTTGTTGAGAAAGCATCAAATGCCATAAATAACCGGTGCCGCCCCACGAATCCAAGACGGTTTGTCCCGCCGGTTCACCATAAACATAATACAAAATCGGATATTTTTTGGCGGGGTCAAAATTGGGTGGTTTTATCATCCAACCATCAAGCGAAACACCTTCGCCGATGTCAATGCGGAAAAATTCCTGCACGCCTTTACTTAATTTATCAACTTTCGCTTGCAATTCGGCATTATCAACCATCGTCCGAACCAAATTTTTATTGGCAACATCAATAACCTCAAATCTCGGCGCTTTTCCGAAAGCCGAATAGGTATGAAATGCCCAGCGGTTGTTCGGCGAAATGTTGTAAGAATTCCAGCCTTTTTGCGTGTCAGGCGTGGTTTTTTCGATCTTTCCGCTACCGTCTAATTTTGTGCGGAAAAGATAACGCTGCGTAGCATTTTCGGGCGAAGCAATGTAATAAAGCCAGCCGTTTGTTTCATCAACCGATTGAATATTGACCACGTCAAAATTTCCAGCCGTAATCAGTTTGATGTTTGTTCCGTCGCGCGAAACTTGATAAATATGCTGCCATCCGTCACGCTCGCTTTCCCACAGGAAACTTTTGCCTTTTTCAAGCCACGTCATCCGGGGCATATTGACATCAACCCAAGCCTCGTCTTTTTCGGTCAAAATGGTTCTGACATTTCCTGTTTTCGCATCGGCAAACATCACTTGATTGGTATTTTGCAAACGGTTGAGGTGTTGAATAATGAGTTCATCAGAATTATTCGTCCAATCCATCATCGCAATATAATGCTGACGCAAATCGCCGGGCGTGTTCATCCATTTTGTATTTCCGCCATTTGCGCCAATTACGCCGACGCGAACCGCCGCATTGGTTGTTCCCGCTTTTGGATACGGAAGATAGGTTAGTTTCGGATATAGGTCATCGGTATTATTGACCAAAATAAAATCCTTGATGCCTTCGGAATCAAACTGCCAGTAAGCGATTGATTGACTGTCAGGACTCCACCGCCAACAATCGCGCAGTCCGAGTTCTTCTTCATTCACCCAATCGGAAGTGCCGTTTATCAGAGTTTTCGAGCCGTCTGAAGTGAGTTGGGTAATCTTGCCGTCCGCAATATTTTCGACGTATATATTATTTTCCCGGACATAGCCGATTCGTTTTCCATCGGGCGAAAATTTGGCGAACATCAAGGTCGAAGGTTTGGCATCACCGCCGAGTTTTTGCAATTTTCCGCTCGTTAAATCCAAAATCCAATAATCGCCGAGTGTGTTAAGCCGCCAAACCCGCTTTGTATTGGTGAAAATAAGCATTTGCTGATTATCTGCCGACCATTCATAACCATTGATCCGTAAAGGTGCGGTTGCTCCGTTTGGAATCAATTTTTCGGCCGGAAGCAGGACGGTGCGCTTATTGGTTTCAATTTCGTAACTGACCAGATCTGTTCCGCCTTTAACTGTTATGGAAGGCTCGATCTTTGTATAAGCATTGCCCGATTTGAGCCACCGAAATCCGCCGACACCTTGCGAATCAAAATCACTTGAATTAAAGATCCGGTCAATACTAAGCAGCGAATCGTCGGTTGTTTGAGCGGGAACAACACTCAGAGAAACGAAAATAAGCAAACAAAGTAATAGAATTCTGCCGTTGATTTGATGAACCATAATTTCTCCTAAAAATAGTGAAAAAAATTTAGTTGTTGTTAAGAAGCGCGGCTTTTTCAACCTCTTCAAGCCAAGTCCAATATTCAAACTTCGGCAACCGATACATTTTCGGCTCTCGATTGATGAAGCCAAAATTCACGATAAACTTATTTTTGAATGGATAACGAAGCGAAAAAGTAAGAATCATTCTAACACTTAATTTTTTCAGATTAAAAGCAGGTTTTCAGATTTTCAACACCTAATTTTCAGTGCTTTGAACGTCAAAA
>JANPDZ010000674.1:0-11475 GCA_031431735.1 Acidobacteriota bacterium
CGTTTTTGATCTCGATCTCGTCGCCGTCGTGCAAGGTCGGGCAAACAAAATTACGGCGCGTCGCCGTCTGAGCAAGCGAAGCCAAGGCATCAAGAGTCGCCAAAGCGCGTGCAGTTGATTGAAGTTTTTGGGTTTCTTCGCGAACCTGTGTGCGAATGTTTTGGAAAATCTCGGTTTCGAGTTGGATAATGCGTTCTTCTGCGCCGAGAACTTTTTCTTCCCATTCTTTGAGCTGCGGTGTGGTATATCGCTCGGCATTGGTTAATGTTTGGCGGCGTTCGTAATCCTCCGGCACGCGAGAAACATTGCCTTTAGTAATTTCGATAAAATAGCCAAAAACATTATTGAATTTGATCTTTAGATTATTAATTCCGCTGCGTTGGCGTTCGTGTTCTTCAAAACCGGCAATGATTTGTTTCGCAGAAGTCGAAATTTGTCGAAATTCGTCAAGTTCGGTATCAAACCCATCGCGAATAACACCGCCGTCGTTCAAATTAAGCGGCGGTTCGTCCGCAATCGAACGTGAAATCAAATCACGAATTTCGGGCAGTTCAAATATATTTTCCGATAAAACTTGAAGAAGCAGACTTGTCGCGTCTGATAACGAAGTATTTATGTTTGGTGTTTGTGAAAGGGAACGATTCAGAGCGATCAGATCCCGCGGCGTAGTTGTTCCGAGATTCAATCTGCCGACGAGTCTTTCGAGATCAGACACTTCTTTTAAAAGAAATCGAATTTTGTCGCGGAGCATCGAATCGATCAATTCAGTGACGGCCGAAAGCCTTGTTTGTATTTCGCTCCGTTTCAAAGAGGGACGCAAAAGCCACGAGCGCAAAAGCCTTGCGCCCATGCCGGTGACGGTTTCGTCAATCACACCCAAAAGAGTTTTTTTGTTGCTTTCGCCTTTTGATTCGATTATTTCAAGATTTCTAAGCGTGACAGCATCTAAAACCATATAATCGGCGGCTTCGAGTATCGTAATTTCTGAAATATGTTCGGCAGAAGCCTTTTGCGTTTCGAGTGCGTAACGCAAAACCGCGCCCGCTGCGCGAACAGCTTCATGTTTTTCGCCGAGTCCGAATGCGGTTAATTCGCGTACCTTTAACTGCGTTTTTAAGACGTTTGCACAATCAGCGGGATGAAAAAGCCAATCGTCGAGAGAAGTTAAAGTAGTGGTAAATTTTGCTGAATTCGGTGAAAGGATCGAAACAACATTGGACGCGTCTGATAACGACTGATTTCTAAAATTAACAAAAGAGCTTTCGACCAATTTTCTTAACGATTCGGGGAAGAGCAATTCACGCGGCGCAAAACTTTCGATATCGGCACAGGTTTTTGCCCACGAGTTTTTACCTGAAAATTCAGTAGTGAAGAATTCTCCGGTTGAAAGTTCGAGAAACGACAACCCGAAAGTTTCGCCCGAACCGGAAACTGCCGCCAGATAGATGGATTCTTTGGCTTCGAGCAATTGCGGGTCGATCGCCGTACCGGGCGTAATTACGCGGACGACTTCGCGTTTGACTAATTTTATATCTTTGCCGGCAGTTTCGGTTTGTTCGCAGATCGCCACGCGATAACCTTTTTTGACAAGCCGCACAATATAGTTGGCTGCGGCGTGATGCGGAACTCCGCACATCGGAACCGGATTGGCGGAATCTTTGTGACGCGCTGTGAGGGTGATTTCAAGTTCGCGTGAGCCGATCACCGCATCTTCATTAAAAAGCTCGTAAAAATCGCCGAGCCGAAAAAAAAGTAAGGTTCCGGGATATTGTTTTTTGATTTCGAGATATTGCCGTAGCATTGGTGTTGGGTTGTGCATACAAAATCCTATTTTAATTTTTAATGAAAGAAAATTTTTGAGTATCAAAGTTTAACTTAAATACCGAAAAATTTAAATATTTCAAACATCGAAACTTTAAATTGTTGATTTTGCTTTTAATTTGCTAAAATCAATGTTTCTTTGTTGTTTTGTGTCAAAAAGTCCGAACGGACAAAAAAGGCGAAAACTTTTCAGGTATAACTGGAATCAAAAATATTTATTACCATACCTTGTTGGAAAATAATTGTTTAGGAGAAGTATTTTTATGAAAGCAGTTCGAGTTCTATTAATAATTTCGATGTTGGTTTTGTCTGTCACAACAATTACTTTGGGTCAAACGGCACCCGTCAAAGTTGACACAAATTCGGCCGACAAAAACGTTTCAAACGATAAAACCACAACAAATATTAATAACGATAATGAAGATGAGTTGTATCGAATTGGTTTTCAAGATTCGCTGGATGTACAGGTTTTTCGACATCCCGAGTTGTCTTTCAAGTATAATGTCAATCCGGACGGGACAATTTCGATTTTCAGATCAGAAAAATCAATCGTCGCGGTCTGTAAAACCGAGCAAGAATTAGCTAAGGAAATTGAAAAGGAATATTTTAGTTTTTTAAAAAAGCCCGAAGTGAGAGTTTTTGTCAGTGAAAAAAAATCACAATCTTACGGCGTTATCGGATCGGTTGAAAAATCTGGGACATATTTTGTAAATCGAAAAATTCGACTTCTTGAATTACTGGCATTTGCCGGCGGTCCAAATAAGGAAGCCGGCAGCCGTATGATCGTTGCACGCACTGGAAGCACTTCGGCCTGCAGTTCTGCAAATTCAAAAAAATCTCTTGAAAAAGATTTGGTTTTGATGAGTTTCAAAATTAAGGATATTTTGGAAGCCAAACAAAATCTATGGATGGAGCCCGGCGATATTGTGTCGGTACTTGATTCGGATTTGGTGTATGTTTACGGAAATGTCAAAAAGGTCGGTTCGGTAAAAATGAAAGAGCCGATAACTCTGACACAAGCAATCGTTTCCGCCGAGGGATTGAATCCGACGGCGAAAAGCACCGTTAGAATATTGAGACAGGTTGATGGAAGTTCTGAGCGGTTAGAATTAAGTTATAATTTAAAGGATATCGAAAAACGAAAAGAAAAGGATCCTTTTTTAGAGCCAAACGATATTGTCGCGGTGTCAGAAGATGCGTCGAAAGTAATACTAAGAGGTTTTATGAAAACTTTTCAGCAAGGTCTTCCGAGTCTTTTTTACAAAGTTCCCTTATAAAAAATTCCCTAAATATTGAAATATAATGAAAGAAAGTCGTGAAATTATTCAAAAACAGGTAGCCGAAAGAACCGATCTCGAACGTCCGTTTGAGCCGCAATATTCTTCAGCAAATGGCGGCTACGGTGCCTATCGCGAGATCTATGCCCAGGAAGGAATGCAGCTCAAGGACTATTGGCGGGCGGTTCGCAAACGCCTGTGGTTGGTTATCGGAGTGGCTGTTTTAATCACCACGCTCGCCGCGATTTATATGGCGCGGCGTCCAAACATTTTTCAGGCAAAAGCGACAGTCCAGGTAGATCTGGAACAAGCGAATCAGGATCTGGTGACAAGCGAACGCCGGATGGGCGGTTCAAACCCCGATCCGGCGTATTTTAATACCCAACTCCAGCTTTTGAATAGCGAAACTCTGCTTCGACGCGTCGTCAAGCAATTTAGTTTGGACAGCAACAAAGATTTTCAACAATCCCGCGCCGAAGAATCGGTTTCGGCGTGGCGTTCGATTTTAAAAGCCATCGGTTTGGCAAGTGATGATAAGAAAAGGACTGACAAAAATGTCAGCGATGTTTCAATCACTGCCAGCCCATCAGTTGCGTCGTCCGAAGAGATCGCCGAAGCCATCAGGCTGGCTCCATATGTTGATCTGATTCGCAAAAGTCTCGGTGTTGAACCCGTCCGTGAATCACGTTCAACCTTTAAGGACACGCGTCTGATAGATATTTCTTTCCGACATTCAAATCCCGAACTGGCAGCGATGATCGTTAATGGGATCGCCGAAGTTTTTACAAAACAGAATGAAGAAAAAAGAACCGGTAAAAATGTCAAAACGAGTGATTTTTTAACGGATAGAGTGTCGAATTTACAAGCTCAAATTAAAAGTGATGAGATCAAATTACAGAACCTGAAAAAAGACTCAGGTACAATAGATTTGGATGAAAAGCAGACAGTTGCCTTGCAAAGTCTGTCAAATTTGAATAAGGAACGCCTTGATGCAGAAAAGCAGCGCATTGACGACGAATCAAATTACAATGCAGTCAAAAATTCGCCCGATAAGATCAATTCCTTAGCCGAATCCGAAATAATCCGCTATACAACCGAACAAGAAAATAATATGCGAATGTTGCGTAACAAAACTCTGGATGTTGTTACACAACTAAAAGCAGAAAGATCAAAACTTGAAAGTGAATATCAAGAAGGAGCCGACGAGCTCAAGGAAATTGATAAAAAAATTGATACCTTTAATAAGGGGTTGAAAGATGCTCAGAACAAAAATGAGGATGACCTAAGAGAATTCCGGAAAAGAGTTTCGCAAACTATTTTAGACAATTACAAAACAAAGTATCTTCAATCTAAAGCTAAAGAAGACAAGGTTAAAGCGTCTTTTACCCAACAATACAACGAAGCCCAGGCGCAAAATCAGGCAGGAATTGTGATTCGGCTGTTAGAACAAAATCTTGATACAAACAAAGGCTTTTTGAAGAATTTGAACGATCAGCAAAGTTCAAACGATATTGTCGCGCGAGGCACAGACAACAATATAAGTATTGCCGAGATGGCTATTCCGCCAGACACGCCGATTGCGCCGCGCCGTTTGACGACCGTGTTGGCGGCATTGTTTCTTTCAACCCTTTTCGGTGCGGGACTTGCGCTTGTACTCGAGTACCTGGACGATACGATCAAAACAACCGAGGAAGTCGAAAATTACCTGCGGCTTCCGGCTCTGGCGGCGATACCGACGATTGATTCAATGCCGAAACGCCGTTTGTTATTGGTCGGCGGTGGCGGTAATAGTCAGGAAGAAACTGAAGCAAGGGCTAATTCTGAGCTTTTGATAAATAACGATCCACGTTCGTCTTTGGCGGAAGCCTATCGTCAATTACGAACTTCGATTTTGCTCTCGACTGCCGGACACGCTCCGAAATCGCTTTTGATTACCTCAAGTTTGCCTTCGGAAGGCAAAACGACGACGGCCGTCAATACGGCGATAAGTCTGGCGCAGACCGGCGCAAAGGTTTTAGTGATTGATGCCGATATGCGCCGTCCGCGGCTTCACAGTGTTTTTGCCGTCAGCAACGCCGAGGGTTTAAGTACGATTTTATCGAGCGAAATGGGCGCATCGCAAATTTTGGAAATAATCCAATACGATGAAGATACAAAATTGAATCTTTTGCCGTCAGGTCCGATTCCGCCAAATCCGGCAGAATTGATCGGTTCTGAGCAAATGTCAAATTTGTTAAAAAAATTGCAGGATCATTTTACACACGTCGTCGTCGATTCGCCGCCGATCGCATCATTTACTGATGGTGTTTTGGTTGCATCAATGGTTGATGGTGTGATTCTTGTGGTACATTCCGGCAAGAGTTCACGGCAGGTTGTGCGTCGTTCGCGGCAATTATTACAAGAGATCGGCGCGAAGATTTTCGGAGTTGTTTTGAACAACGTCAATCTTCGATCACACGATAATTCTTATTATTATCAAAGTTATTATCACCGTGATTATTATCGTAGCGAAGACGATCAATAAATTTTAATGAGTTTTTCGGAAAAATTGGCTCGTGTCGAAATTATCACGCCGGTTCATAATCGGCGTGATATTACATTGCAATGCCTGAAAAGTCTTTCACGTATAAAAAAAGATGGTTTGGATATTCACATAATCATTGTTGACGACGGTTCAACCGACGGAACAAGCGAAGCGATTTCTGAAAATTACCCGCTGGTCGAAATTATCAAAGGTGACGGTAATTTATGGTTCACTGCCGGAACAAATCGCGGTATCGAAGCCGCTCTCAAACATCATCCCGATTATATTTTAACGATCAATGATGATGCCGTTTTTGACGATAAATTTCTGCAATTAATGATCGAATGTGCCGAAGATAATCCGAAATCCGTGGTTGGTTCACTGCTACTGCTTTGGGACACTCCGCATAAAATTTTTCAGGTTTCGCCGAAATGGGATGTTTTGGCAGGCGGTTTTCGGCATTGGGTTCAGCAAACTGTTTGGACAATTCCTAAAAAGGCTTGGGAAGTTGAATTGATTGTCGGAAATTGTGTTTTGTATCCGGTCGAAGCCATTAACGAATGCGGTTTGATGAACGAAAAAAGATTTCCGCATTTTGGCGATGCTGAATATACACCTCGAATGCATCGCAAGGGATGGAGATTGCTGATCGAACCGCGCGCACGGGTTTTCTGTCAACCGAACAATCTTCCGCCGACTGTCAGGCAGATGCCGTTCAAAAAATTTTTCAAAACGTTATTTCTCGATTTGGGTAATGCACATAGTTTGCGGCGCCGTTTTCTGGCAACCTGGTATGGTGCGCCGAACCGCTTTGAGGGAACTTTGGCTTTTCCGATATTTTTAATTCGTTGGCTCTTCGGGAAAAACATCGAAGGTAATTATGCCAACCACATCAAAGAAAAGCCGCTGGCCGAAACTTTTTCAGATAAAGTTGTGCAAAATTAAGAGATGTACAAATCTTGTGGTGCTATACTACAAATCAGTCTCAAAAACGACCCTTTTCGGGACAGTTTCTAACAGCTGATTAGTGATATGAAAAAAACATTCGGCAATCTGTTAATAATTTTCGCTTTTTTTGCGTTTACTTGTTCTGCTCAAACAAGTGAAGCAAAAAAGATTGATGAATTTAATCAGAGTTATTACGCCGACGCGATTGCACGAATGGACTTCGTGGCAATGACTTTGGCTGAACAACCCAATACTAAAGCCTACATCATTGTTTACTCGGGCAGTAAAGATAATCCGGGCAGCAGCTTTCGATATGCTAATCGCTTAAAAAATTATTTATTAACCCGCCGCGTTGATGAAAAGCGCGTAGTTGCTATTGGCGCAGGTCAAAAGGAGGAGCAGATAACTGAAGTTTGGATCGTACCGGAGGGTGCAATGCTCCCGTCACAAACCGTTTTTTTTTCCTCTGAACAAATTTCCGCAAGCCAGCTCACAAAGTTCGACCAATACACCATCAAACTTCCGCAAGAGGGCGAATGGGACGTTTGGGACGGAAGCTATGAAGACGAACCAACGCGTTTAACAAGACTTGCTGAAGTTTTAAGGCAAAGAAAAGATTTACGGCTTTATATCGTAGCCCGAGCGCAAGGCGTTTATGTTTATAAACCTGTAAGTAAAAAACTTCCTGATGGTAGGAGAAAATACATTCAGGTTAGAAGCAGTAAATTAAGCGATCCGACAGGTTTTGACCAAAAAATGGCAAATATTGATAAAGCGTATTTAATAAAAAAATTCGGTATTGAGCCATCGAGAATTACTGCGGTAGGAAACGGTTATAGTTTATTTGCAAAATCCGAGGTTGAGATATTATCACCCAATGAAGCAAAACTAACATCTTCAGTAGCCGCTAGAAATATCGAGCTATGGCTTGTTCCAAAAAATGAGCTAAAACCAGTTCTTAAAACGATTCTCAAACGTTGAGGTAATAACTTTTTATTTCGTGTCTCAAAACGCCGATTATTGACACAGTAATTTATAATAGAAATCAGTCTCAAAAACGCCCCTTTTTGACACAGCTTTCCTTGTCAATTTTCAAACTATTAAATCCTTTATTTAGTCGTTCCTTAAAAAGTCCATCAAAAGACAATTATTTGGACGATACTTTGCTTGGGTTTCAAATTTGATTTTTTACAAAACAGTAAGCTGTGTAAATTCAACAACTTAGTTTTTGAATAAAATCGTTAAAAATCAATTTTCAAGCGTTTTTTTAAAAAGAATAATTTTTCAAATTTGAAAATATGGAAAATCAGGTAAAAATTGTGAAAAAATTTGCCAGAAACTTGCAAAAACCTGCAAAAAACCTGCAAAAAATATTGACATATTTGACACATAAATCTAATTAATGCAAACTCTTACGAGTTTTTAAGGAACGACTATTTAACTTTGGTTTAAAAGCAAACTGTCTCAAAAGCCGTCTCATTACTAAAATCCTAAAACTCAAGTTATAAATCAACATTTCTAAAAGTCAAAATAAATATTTTCAGCACCACAAATTATTAGCGCGGTTTTAATTCCTCCAACCAATATTCGATCATTTCGTCGAGCATCGTTTCAAATGTGAAAATTGGTTTCCAACTCGTAGCGTTTCTGAGTTTTGTGGAATCGCCTTTCAGATTATGAAGTTCTTCGGGGCGCAGAAATCTTTGATTGACAGAAACAAGGCTTTTCCAATCTAAATCTAATTTACCGAAAACATACTCGACAAGATCCTGAACGCTGTGCGAGATACCGGTCGCGCAGACAAAATCGTCGGGTTGCTCCAATTGCAGAATCTGCCACATCGCTTTGACGTAATCTTGGGCGTGTCCCCAATCGCGGGTTGATTGCATATTTCCAAGTTCGAGCTTGTTTGTTTGACCGTATTTGATGCGGACGGCTTCTTTGCAGACTTTGTTGGTGACAAAATTTGTTCCGCGCCGCGGGCTTTCGTGATTGAACAATATTCCGTTGCTGACAAACAGTTTATAAGCGTTGCGATAATTCCGGGCGAGATGATATGCGAAAACCTTTGCACAACCGTAAGGTGAAACCGGATTCATCGGCGTCTTTTCGCGTTGAAATCCGTCATCGTCAACCGAATTTCCGAACATTTCAGACGATGAAGCCTGATAAACCCTGATGTCCGGCTTCATCAAACGCACCGCTTCAAGCACATTGATCGTGCTTAGACCGGTTGCGTTTGCCGTATAGATCGGCTGATCAAACGAGATGCGAACGTGCGATTGCGCCGCCAGATGATAAAGTTCATCGGGCTGAATTTCTTTGATAACGTAAATCAAAGACGATAGATCCGTGACATCGGCGTAATAAAGATTGATTTTTGGGCGGATATGTTCAATCCGCGTTGTCTGAGTTTCGGCGACCGAATTTCTTTTCAAAATTCCGTGAACTTGATAACCTTTTTCAAGTAAAAATTCCGATAAATAACTTCCGTCTTGACCGTTAATTCCGGTAATCAAGGCTTTTTTCATATCGTTTTATGTGCTTTGTAAAATTCGTAAACTTTTCTGATGCCTTCTTCCAGAGGTGTAAACTTAAAGTCTGGCAAAAACGATTTCATTTTCGCATTAGAGACATCTTTTCTAAATTGCCCGTCAGGCGATGTTTGGTCAAAAATTAATTCGAAATCTTCATGACTGCAAGCCTTGAGAGTAATTTCGGCAATTTCCCGGATGCTTCGATTGTCATCTACAGCAACATTGAAAGATTCATTGAGATCGTTCTCAATACAATGTTTGATCGTTCTCGCCAGATCGCCGCCATACATAAATTGGCGAAGCGGTTTACCGGTTCCGAGCAGATTTATCTTTTTTGTGCCGTCGCGTTCGGCTTTGATGATCTTGCCCAGAAGGGCGGTCAGATAATGACTTTTCTTCTCGTCAACCTTATCGTATTCGCCAAAAAGATTGCACGGAATCAAGTAATTATATTTTGTTTGATATTGCTTATTGTAAGAATCAATCTGCACTGCCAGAGAGCGTTTGGCAATTGCGTAGGCAAAATTTGTTTTTTGAGGTTCGCCTTTGTGCAAATCTTCTTCTTTCAAGGGGTAATTTTCATACACATCAGGATAAATGCAAGTCGAAAGTATTGCCGTCAGCCGCGGAACGTTATTGAGCCGTGCGTATTTCAACAAAAGCGTATTCATCAGCAAATTTTGTTCGATGAATTCTGCCGGAAAACTGATGTTTTCGATAATTCCGCCGACTCTTGCAGCTAAGTGAACGATATGTTCCCAGCCTTGTTCGCAGAGATTTTTGACATCGTTTTCCGAACGCAGATCAAAGTCTTTCGATGAAATGTAGGTTGCTTCGGGCAAAATCTCTTTAAGATGCCGACCGACCAGTCCCGAACCGCCTGTGACAAGTATTTTTTTCATAAAGTATTGCTTTTTTGAAAAACTGATTAAAATAGATAATTTTAGGCTTTGAAAACCAATTGTCAAAGGCGAAGTTTTATTTGAGCTTTTAAAATGCGAATCAGGAGTAGAAAAATAAGCGGTTGGCGAGCATTTTGTTTCATCGCATTATCAATTATCAACTAATTTCAGAGGTTATGAACCGTTCATAACCTCTGAAATTAGTTGATAATTGATAATTGATAATTGATAAATCTTTTTCGCTTTCCGACTCTTGATCGGCAATTAAAAGGGATTGATGGATGTCAAAAAAAATCCTCTCAACTCTGGTAATAAAATGAGAGTATTTTGCAAAATCCGCAATCTTTTTGATAAATTAACATTCTTTGCAGTCAAAACTGTTGGTGAAATATCTTAAAAATAAAGTAGTATAATACCGATGATCACAGAAAGTGTAAACGAAGAATCTAATTCCCAAATAACGTTTTATAAAAAAATAGAGCAGCAGATCAAAACGATATTTCTAAAAACAATCCGGTTATATACATTTTATACGCCAATTGCAAAAGGGAAGCATCGAGTTTATTTATTAGCCTTGAAATTATTTAAAGAACTGCCAAAAAATATCGAAGTTTCAACAAAGGACGGCAGATTGTTTTGCGTGGATATATCAACCGGAATGAAAACGACTGTTTTTTTTCATGGAGAATATGAAAAGGCTCTGATGGAAATCGTTAAATCTCTCCTTCGTGAAGGTGATATTTGTCTCGATGTCGGCGCAAATTTCGGTTGGTACACCTCTCTTTTTCAAAAATATTGTGGAGAAAAAGGCGAGATTCACGCTTTCGAGCCAGTCCCGCCAACCTACCAGGAACTTGAACGAAATTTTCAATTAATGGGAGGTTCGGCAAATGTTTTCATCAATAATTTGGCTTTAGGTGAAAAAAAGGAAGAATTAACCATAAATCTATTTGAAGGCTTATCAACCGGTCACGCTTCGCTTTCAGATCAGGGGCGCAGCGATTGCATTTCTTACAAATGTGAGGTCAAAACACTGGATTCTTATTTGAGCGAAAAAAAGACGCGCGACGTTAATTTTGTCAAAGTTGACATCGAAGGCGCGGAAATGATGTTTTTGAAAGGTGCCGGCAAATTATTCCAACAAAAGCGTCCGCCAATTTTGTTGATGGAGATGGTTCTTCAACAAACAAGTAATTTTGGTTACTTGCCGAATGATTTGCTGAAATTTATATCTGAGCGGGCAGATTATGATTTTTTTAAGGTGGATGAAATCAAAACTAAACTTGTCAAAATAGAAAATTTTGAACCCGCAGATATTGGCGCAAATGTGATTTGTATCCCGCGTGGATTTTATCGAGACCGAATAACTGCGGCAAAAAATTATTTTGAATGAAACAGTCGAAGATGTCCGTTCTCAAAAAATGGCTGAGATTTAAACCATTTAAATATAACGGCTTCGACCCGTT
>JANPDZ010000675.1:0-14193 GCA_031431735.1 Acidobacteriota bacterium
AAGCTCACTACAAATGGTGTTTCGGAGACAGTCGAATTGATTTTTCCCTGTTGGGAAATTTCCGCCAAGCACCACTAGTCGCCCAAACGCCTCTGCAAATACTCCCTTAACTTGGAAATATTTACTCTTTCCTGCGCCCAAGTATCTCTATCGCGAACCGTCACCGAATTATCTTCAAGCGATTCGTGGTCAACCGTCACGCAGAACGGTGTGCCGATTTCGTCTTGTCTTGCATAAAGTTTGCCGATGCCGCCCGTGTCATCATAAACGGTGCGCATCGCGGGCAGCAGATCTCGTTTCAACTGTTTTGCCATCGCGACGATTTCGGGTTTGTTTTTCGCGAGCGGCAAAACGGCGACTTTTACGGGAGCGAGTTCGGATTTGAGTTTGAGAATCACGCGAACTTCGCCTTTGTCGTTCGTTTTTTCGGTGTAAGCGTCCATCAAAACTGCCAAAACCGTGCGGTTGACACCCGCCGCCGGTTCGATGCAAAAGGGATAAAACCGCTCGTTTGTCTGCGGATCAAAATACGAAAGGTCTTCGGTCGAATCGGTATTGAGGCGTTTGCCTTCCGGGTCTTCGGGTTTCTTTGAATGTGTTTTCAAATCAAAATCCGTGCGGTTGGCGATGCCCATCAATTCGTCAAACTGTGCTTCTTCATCGGTTCGTTCCGGGAAAAAGCGATACAAAATATCAACACAACGAACAGCGTAATGCGCGAGTTCTTTATCGGTTTGCTCATAAAGTTTGAGATTTTCGGGATTTATTCCGAGCGAAGCAAACCACGTTTGAAAATCGTCAATCCAATTTTGATGAATTTCGGCTGCGTCGTCGGCACGACAGAAATATTCCATCTCCATTTGCTCAAACTCGCGTGTGCGGAAAATAAAGTTTCCGGGTGTCACTTCGTTGCGGAAAGATTTGCCGATTTGTGCAATTCCAAAAGGCAATTTGCGGCGCGAAGTGTCGAGAACATTTTTGAAATTGATGAAAATTCCCTGGGCTGTTTCGGGGCGCAGATAGGCAAGCGCCGATTCGTCTTCGTCTGTTGAAACCGCGCCGATCGTCGTTTTGAACATCAGATTAAACTGGCGCGGTTCGGTCAAATCGCATTCTTTGCCGCTTCCGGCGCAGAAATTGGCGTCTTTCGGACAAGTTACGTCTTGCAATTTGTCCTGTCGAAATCTACCCTTACATTTTCGGCAATCAACGAGCGGATCGCTGAAAGTCGTTTCGTGGCCGGAATATTTCCAGACCAGCCGATTTTGGATGATCGAAGAATCGAGACCTTCGATGTCGTCGCGTTCGTGGACAAGCCAACGCCACCAGGATTGTTTGATGTTGTTTGCCAATTCGACTCCGAGCGAGCCGTAATCCCAACTGCTTCCCAACCCGCCGTAGATGTCTGAGGCGGGAAAAACAAAACCACGGCGTTTCGATAAACTGACAATCGTTTCAATATTCGGTGCTGTCATAATGTATTTTAGATTTGCGATTTGCGATTTGCGATTTTTCGCTGATCGAAATATTAAAGGTTAGATTTTACAACGAACAACGCAAAAAAGGTAAAAGGTAAAAGGTAAAAGGTAAAAGTTGTTAAGGTAAAAGGGCAAAAAAATGTCTTACTCGAATTGAACAGTCAAGTAAGACATTCTTAAGTTTTACCTTTTACCTTTTACCTTTTACCTTAAAAATCTCCCTTTCTCCCTTTCTACCTTAATCTTGCGGGACGGGCAGTTTGGCTCCCGGCGGAACGATGAAGACTTCAAAAGTCGTCTTCGGACGTTTTCCGGCATCGGTTATTTTTATAAGCCTTGGGTCAACGCCGCGGGTTTTGACAAGATAATCAAGCGTCCGCTTGCTGATTTTGTCATAATTTTCGCGGGACGTATTGCCTGTATAGATGAAGATATAGATTTGCGTGTCGGGACGGCCTTGTAATTGCAGAACGCAGTTGTCAAATCGCGCCTTATCTTCGTCAAATTTGCGTGATTCAAACTGATCGCAAATCAAATATTCGATGACCGGAATTTCATCAACCGGAACCGTAACTGAGTTTTTTTGAAAACAGGTCTTACCATAAATGTCGTCGGTGACATCAAGGTCGGCACTGATTTTCTGTCCGCCCATCCCGGTCGTGTCCACCGTAATTGCCGATGTACCGAGTCCGCTCGTGATACGAGCCGTGTCAGGCGTGACTTTCCAGCGATAATTTAGCGGTGTATTCGAATCTTTGAAGTTGTTAATCGCCGCAAATGTGATCAAATCACCGGCCACCGCCTTATCAGGCGCGCTCACCGAAACATCATACGGGCAAGGACGTGTGCTGGTTGTTTCGATATATTTCAGACAAACGCAGTTTTTGCGGTCTTTGGTGATCACTACATCCTTGGTGAAAGTCTTGCCGTTCGGAAACTCCACTTCGAGTTTATAAGTGCCCGGCTCAAGATAAAATTCAGCGCTTTCGCCGACGCCGCTCATTCCTTTATAAACGCCGTCAATTTTTACGCTGTACGCACTCGGCGAGGTTTTGACGGTCAAAATTCCCGTATTTTTCGGTCGTTTGTTCTTATCGTCGCCGCCAAAGCCGAACGCCGAAGTCAATCCCACAGTGAGCATCAGCCCGATCACAAACAAAAAATTGTATTTCATCTTTCGCATTTTATTATCCTCTATAATGTTCCCGAGTCCCGCCAAAAGGTCGGCATCAGCCTGCTCACGCAAGGGCTCAGAACGAATCCTTATTCCTCAGTTTTGTCCGCGCCTTTTTTACCAAATTTACGGCGAGCCGCCATTCCGATACCCGCGAGTCCTGTGCCAAACAACAAGATCGTCATTGGTTCCGGCACCGGTTCGGGCGGCGGAGTCGGTGTTGGTGTCATCGTCGGCGTTGGTGTCATCGTCGGCGTTGGCGTGATAGTCGGGGTCATTGACGGCGTGGTCGGTGTCGGTGTCGGCGTTTTCTTATCACGCGTGACGATAAAAGCAATCGGAATCGCTGCCAATCCTAACAAAATCCACTTCGGAAAACCGGGTTTTTCAACTATTGTGGTGTCTTTACATTCGCAAACTTCATCTTCCATGATCTCGGTTTTCGTTTCCGTAATTACCCGATCGTCTTGCTGCGGCGTGTTTGTATCGTCATCGCCGTCGCCGTTGCCAAAGATCATCAGATCGTTTGCCAAACGTAATTGAGCAAACGCACCTGTTTTAGCGTTGCTTGGTTTAGCATTGACAACCTGCACAACTTGATTAAATTTCACGGGCGCGGCATTTGCCGAAAAGGTTAATGTCACAACAGACATCAGGCTGAATGCCGCAAGAAAAAATCTGAACTTAAAATTTTTCATCTTATATTACCTAGCCGAACTTAAAATCGTGTAAGAAAATACACCTCTCACAAGTCTTTTGCCAGACTTGCCGATAAAATAAATTGTCAGAGTACTGATGGCAAAAACTATACCAAAAAATCAAATAAAATGCACTGGTTCGAGCGCAAAATGTTTCATTTTCTCCTCTGAATTTTACTTCTATTGGCAGCTGTTCATCACTGAAAACTCGTAATCAATGAATATTTCCAAAATTTATTCTTTTTTTTGCTTTTTTTTTTGAAAAATAAAAAAAAAGCAAAAGTTAGCAGAATAAAGTTTGGAAAATTCCGCCCTCTCGCATTTAACTTTTGCCTTTTTATAGGTTTCAGGTTCCAAGTTTCAAGTTTCAAGTTAAAGAAAAAACCAACTTGGAACTTGAAACTTGGAACCTGAAACTAATTTCTAGTTGGCTTGCGCCTTTTCCTGCTGCAAAACGGCTTTGCGGGAAAGTTTTATCTTGTTACCTTCTTTGCCGATGCACTTGACCATCACTTGCTGACCTTCTTTTAATTCATCGCGAACATCGCGAATCCTTCGATCCGAAATTTCCGAAATATGCAGAAGTCCTTCAAATCCGGGGAAAATCTCGACAAACGCGCCGAAGTCAACAATTCGCATCACCGTTCCGAGATACGTTTCACCGATTTCGGCTTCGGCAGTAATCGCTTTGATACGGTCAACGGCAGCTTGTGCCGCTTCGCCGTCAGATGTCGCAATATTGATCGTGCCGTCGTCGGAAATATCAATCTTCGCGCCGGTTTCCTCCGTGATCGAACGAATCATTTTGCCGCCCGGTCCGATCACTTCACGGATTTTATCAGGGTTGATCTGCATTGTGATAATGCGCGGTGCAAACGGCGAAATATCCTCCCGCGGTTCGGCAATTGCCTCGGTCATAATACTCAAAATATGCAGACGCCCCTTGCGGGCTTGTTCGAGAGCTTCCTGCAAAATCATCGCGTTGATGCCGGCAGTTTTGATGTCCATCTGCAAAGCGGTAATGCCTTCTTCAGTTCCGGTAACTTTGAAATCCATATCGCCGTAATGGTCTTCGGCACCCGCAATGTCCGACAAAATCGCGTAACGATTGCCTTCCATCACTAAACCCATGGCAACGCCCGCGACGGGGCGTTTAATCGGCACGCCGGCATCCATCAAGCTGAGGCAACCGCCGCAAACCGAAGCCATCGAAGAGGAACCGTTTGATTCGGTAATGTCGGAAACGATGCGAATCGTATATGGGAATTCTTGTTCCGTCGGCAAAATTGCTTCGAGCGCGCGCCGCGCCAGATTTCCGTGTCCGATCTCACGCCGTGAAGACGTGCCGACTCTGCCGGTTTCGCCGACCGAATAGGGCGGAAAATTGTAGTGGAGCAGAAAACGGCGTTTGATGTCGCCTTTTTCCAAATCGTCCATAAATTGCTCATCGTCCTTTGTCCCCAAAGTTGACGTGACGATCGCCTGTGTTTCGCCGCGTGTAAAAAGCGCCGAACCGTGAACACGCGGCAACCAGCCGACTTCGCACGAAATCGGACGGATCTCGCTGAATTTTCGTCCGTCCGGTCGCCGCTTGTTGCCCAGCATATCTTCGCGGAAGATTTTTTCTTTCAAGGCAGAAAAGACTTTTCCGGCCATTGAACGTTTGGCGGGTTCGTCTTCGGGATAACTTTCGATGACTTCTTTTTTCAAGGCATCGAGTCCGGCGTAGGTCGTCAATTTATCTCTGCCGGTCGAATCGAGTGCGGCCCGCAATTTGTCGGTATAATTCTTTTCGACTTCCGCCGTGATGGTTTCGTCCAGCACCGCTACGGTGAACTCGCGTTTGGTAATTTCCAGTGCTTTGAAAAGTTCTCTCTGCCACAAACAAAGTCGTTTTATCTCTTTGTGCGCGAGCATCAAAGCCTCGACCATAATTGTTTCCGAAACTTCTTTCGCTTCGGATTCGACCATCACGATTGCTTCTTCGGTTCCGGCGACCACGAGATTCAACTGCGAATCGCGGCGTTCGTCATAACTCGGATTGATCACATATTTTCCGTCAATCAAACCGACCCGAACTCCGGCAATCGGATTTTCAAACGGAATGTCCGAAAGATACAGCGCGCACGACGCGCCGGTGATTGCCAGCACATCGGGGTCATTGTCAGTATCGGCCGAAATAACAGTGCAGATAATTTGTGTTTCAAAACGATAACCGTCGGGAAAAAGCGGACGCACGGGGCGGTCAATCAAACGACAGGTTAAAGTTTCTTTTTCGCTCGGACGACCTTCGCGGCGGAAATAATTTCCCGGAATGCGTCCGGCGGAATAAGTGGATTCACGGTATTCGACCGTCAGCGGAAAGAAATCGAGTCCTTCTTTCGCGGTGCGCCCACTGACGGCTGTTACCAAGATCATTGTATCGCCGAATTTAATAACGACCGCGCCATCGGCTTGTTTTGCAACTTTCCCTGTTTCAACCGTTAATTCTCCGTTGCCGAGTTTGATTGATTCTTTCAAATATTTTCTATTTGCCATTTGTGATTCCTCATAAACAAAAAGCGACAGGTGCTATGCCGTGAAGCCGCCTGCCGCCTTTGAATTTTTTATTCAACGACTGTTCTCTTCTGCGAAAGGCTTATTACGCTGTCACGTTCAGCAACCTTTGGCAAATTCTCCGAGAGAACCTGTTCTACAATGACTCGAAGCAGTCAATTTAGTTGAAAGTTGATAACGGATAGTGGATAGTTTTGAATTCATTTTTCACTATCCACTATCCGTTATCAACTTTTTACTATCTTCTCAATCCTAATTTCCCAATGATGATGTGATATTCGTTAATATCTCTACGTTTGAGATAATCAAGCAATTTACGTCTGCGCGAGACCATTTTTAATAAGCCTCTGCGCGAATGATTATCTTTTTTATGCACCCTGAAGTGCAGCGTCAATTCATTGATGCGCTGGGTCAGAAGCGCGATCTGCACTTGTGATGACCCCGTATCCGAACCGTGTGTTTTATAATCACCAACGATCTTTTCTTTTAATTCTGTAGCTGTTGCCATAAATTCTAATTACTAAAAATAGTCTCTCCTCTTGTTCGCAGTAACTCCGTTAATCAAAAACGGTAACCACGAAAATTTTATTTAACTTTTAATTTTATCCGTTAATAGTCTTTAACAAATTAACACAACCAACCCGCAACAATCAATCTGCGGCTATTGCTTGAACTCTTCCATAAACTTTGTCGAAAAATCTCCTTTTTGAAATTTTTCATCATTCATAATCTTTAAATGAAGCGGAATAGTCGTTTTGATGCCTTCGACGACCATTGCTTCAAGTGCGCGGCGCATCCGTGCGATCGCCGTTTCGCGGGTGCGGGCGTGAACAATAAGTTTGGCGATCATCGAATCATAATACGGCGGAACAACATAGCCCGGGTAAACTGCCGTATCAACCCGGACACCCGGACCGCCGGGCAGATTGAGTGCTGTAATGCGACCGGGCGAAGGCGTAAATTTAACAGGATCTTCGGCATTGATGCGGCATTCGATCGAATGCCCGAAAATCTGCACATCCGATTGCACATAGCCTAAGTCTTTGCCTTCGGCAATCAAAATCTGGTTGCGGACAATATCAATGATCGTGACCATTTCCGTGACGGGATGTTCGACCTGAATCCGCGTGTTCATTTCCATAAAGTAAAACGAACCGTCTTCGTCAAGCAAAAACTCAAAAGTTCCCGCGCTTGAATAACCGATTTCCTGACACGCCTTAACGGCCACCGCACCCATTTGTTCGCGCTGTTCGGGCGTAATGATGGGCGATGGTGCTTCTTCCAATAGCTTTTGATGCCGCCGTTGAATCGAACATTCGCGCTCTCCCAGATGAATCACGTTGCCGTGTTCATCGGCTAAAACCTGAATCTCGATGTGGCGCGGGCGTTCGATATATCTTTCGATATATACCGAACCGTTCTTAAATGCGGCGAGTGCTTCGGTTTGTGCGAGTTCGAGGTTGATTGCCAGATCTTCTTCTTGACGGACGATTCGCATTCCGCGTCCGCCGCCGCCGGCCGCCGCTTTGATGATGACCGGAAAACCGATTTCCCTGGCAATTCTGATTGCTTCGTCAGCATCTTCGATCGGTTCCGGCGATCCTGGCAGAATCGGAACGCCGGCGGCCTTCATCGTCCGTCGGGCTTCGACCTTATCACCCATCATTCCGATAACTTCGGGGCGCGGTCCGATAAATTTGATATTACAGTCTTCGCAGATTTTCGCAAAAGTTTCCGATTCCGCCAAAAAACCGTAACCCGGATGAATTGCGTCAACGTTCGTGATTTCCGCCGCGCTGATGATTGCCGGGATATTCAAATAACTTTGGGCGGATGGCGCAGGACCGATACAAATAGCTTCGTCGGCAAATCGAACGTGAAGCGCATCGCGATCGGCTTCGGAATGAACGGCAACCGTTTTGATACCCATTTCCTTGCACGTCCAGATTATCCGGCAAGCAATTTCGCCGCGATTGGCAATTAATATTTTGCGAATTTCGCGTTTCTTCATTTAAGTCCAAAGTCCAAAGTCCAAAGTCCAAAGTCCAACTTAGGCAAGGCAATCTTGACTCTGGACTCTGGACTTTGGACTCTGGACTATTTTTTAATCCCGAAAAGCGGCTGTCCGTATTCGACCGGTTGCCCGTCTTCAGCATAAATTTTAACAACTACGCCCGATATTTCCGCCTGAATTTCGTTCATCAATTTCATGGCTTCGACGATGCACACAACGCTGCTCTCGGAAACTATATCGCCTTCCTGAACATACGGGGCTTTGTCCGGCGACGGTGAACGGTAAAATGTGCCGACGATCGGTGAAGTTATTTTGAATAAATCTTCTTCAACTGCGGCGGGCGTTGCCACTGAAACAATTTCGGATTGCGTCGCAGTTTGCTGAGCGGAAACTGCCGGAGCAGCCGCCGGCTGAACTGCCTGAACAATTTGCGGTGCCGCAGTTTTGCTTAAACGAATACGGATGTTTTCGTTTTCAAACTCAAAATCCGTAAATCCGTGTTCGTTGACAAGTTCGGCAAGTTCGCGCAATTCAGCCATATTCAGCGAAGCCTCGGTGGTCGGGCTCGGCTTTTTTGAAATACCGGCACTTTTGCGTTTACTCGTTTCTATTTTAGCTTTGGCTGAAGCCGTCTGTTCACTCATAGGGCGTTACTCCTTATTTTTTCGCCGCAAGTTCGCGCGGATTATCAACTAATTCGATAACCGCCATTTCTGCGTTGTCGCCTTTGCGGCGACCGAGTTTAATAATCCGAGTATAACCGCCGTCGCGATCTTTGTAACGCGTGCCGAGTTCACCGAACAGACGTTGAACAGCTTTAACGCCCGCCGTTCTTTCGATTTTTTCCTTCGGTTCACCTTTTTTACCGCGAAAACGGCTTTGTTCGAGTTTAAAGGTCGAGTTTCCGGCGTGAAAACATTTTGCCGCTTGTCGCCGCAAATGAACTTCCTGCGCCTTTGCTTCGTCGCCTGTTAAAACTTGCGCTTTACGCGCCAATGTAATAACTTTTTCAACATACGGACGCAACTCTTTAGCTTTCGGAACGGTCGTCACAATATGTCCCGATTCCGAGTTGATCAAAGAAGTGGCTAAGTTTCGCAGTAAAGAAATGCGATGCTCCGTTGTTCTTCCCAATTTACGATGTGCTTTTAAATGTCTCATAACAGTTGTGAGTGGATAGTTGAAAGTGGATAGTATAAAAAACTTTCAACTATCCACTTTCAATTATCCACTTAATTTTAGTCTAAGTCTCGTCCGCCCGAACCCGGAATCGGATTGCCTTGCTCGTCAAAATCCATACCGAAATCTAATCCCATTCCGTGAAGCAGGTCTTTGATTTCCGTCAACGATTTTTTACCGAAGTTTTTCGTGTTGAGCATATCGCGCTCACTACGTTTGATCAGATCGCGAATCGAGCGAATGTCCGCGTTTTTCAAACAGTTGTAGGAACGAACCGAAAGTTCGAGTTCATCAACCGAACGGTCGAGCAGATCGTTGCGAAGAAGCGGCGGTCGCGCAATATCTTCATATTTGAATTCGTCTTCTTCTTCCTCGAAATTGACGAAAATTGACATATGGTCTTTGACGAGTTTTGCCGCCAACCCGATTGAGTCATCAGGTTTGACCGAACCGTCCGTCCAGACTTCGATCGTCAATTTGTCATATTCGGTATTTGAACCCATACGGGTTTTTTCGACGTTGTAATTAACTTTTTTGATCGGCGTATGAACCGAATCAATCGGGATATAGCCGATCGAAAGATCTTCGTCGTTATTAAATTCGGCTGAAACGTATCCGCGTCCCGATTTGAGCCGCATTTCAATATTGATGTCGCCGCCCGCACCGATTGTCGCAATGTGGATACCCGTATCGAGAATTTCGACATCGCCGTCCGCTTCAATATCCGCGCTGGTCACTTCGCCCGCGCCTTTTTTGCTGACGGTCAGGGTTTTAGCGGTTGTTCCGTGCAATGTGAACGGAATTTGTTTGAGGTTCAAAATTACGTCGGTGGCATCTTCGACCACGCCTTTGATGGACGAAAATTCGTGTTCAACGCCTTCAATCTTAACTGCCGTAATTGCCGCTCCCTCGATTGATGAAAGAAGCGCACGGCGCAAGGAATTTCCGATAGTTGTACCAAAACCTCGCTCAAAAGGTTGTGCGTAAAACTTACCGTATCGCTCGGTCAGAGTTTCTTTTTCAACTTCCAACCGGCTCGGCATCTGAAAATCTGTCCAATTATTATTTTGTGTCATATTCTTTATTTTAAAAAGTCGTGAGTCTTGAGTCTGAAGTCTTGAGTCTTGAGTCAAAGCGACTTCAGACTCAAGACTTCAGACTCAAGACTATAAAATTACTTGCTGTAAAGTTCGACAATAAGTTGTTCGTTGATATTTGCGTCAACATCATCGCGCTTCGGTAGTGCTGAAACCGAAACACTCAAATCTTTATCGCCGGCTGAAATCCAATTTGGACGACCGCGACCGACGGCAGTTTGCCACGCGCCTTCGACGTTAAAATTTTTTACGATATTATCTTTAACGGTAATGACATCGCCTACTTTATTTTGAAACGACGGGATATCGACCTTACGATCGTTAACAAAGATATGTCCGTGATTAACCAGTTGCCGTGACTGCCGGCGGGAGGTCGAAAAACCGGCGCGATAAACCACGTTATCAAGCCGACGTTCAAGTAAAAACAAGAGGTTTTCGCCCGTCACGCCTTTTTGTCTTAAAGCCTTTTCGAAATAATTGCGGAATTGTTTTTCAAGCACGAAGTAAATACGCTTGACCTTTTGTTTTTCCCGAAGCTGCTGACCGTAACCGGCGAGCATTTTGCGCCGCGCCGCGCCGTGTTGTCCCGGCGGATTCGTTCCGCGTTTTTCAATCGCGCACGACGGCTTAAAGCAACGATCGCCTTTTAGAAATAATTTTCCACCTTCGCGGCGGCACAAACGGCACACCGCATCTCTATATCTAGCCATAATTTATTTATTTTCTGCTTCCGACACTCGATTTCGGATTTGGGATTTCGGATTTCGGATTTTTTGTACCCGAAGTCCTGCCCAGCGATCAGAAATCACATTGCCGGAAAAGTTTACGGGAAATTAATATTTAATTCCCTTCTTCCTTTCGATAATTAAAATCTCAAATATCAGATAAATAATCCGAAATCCCAAATCCTCAATCCGAAATCGTCAAACTCTGCGGCGTTTCGGCGGACGGCAACCATTATGCGGGATCGGCGTTGTGTCACGAATTGACGAAACGCGGATGCCGGCTTGATTGATCGCCCGAATCGCTGATTCACGGCCGCCGCCCGGACCTTTGACGCGAACTTCAACTTCACGCATTCCCGCTTCAATCGCTTTACGGGCGACTTCGGTGGCGGCTTGTTGTGCGGCGAACGGCGTTCCTTTGCGGGAACCTCTGAACCCGCGAGCTCCCGACGAAGATTGCCCGACCAGATTGCCGTTTGTATCTGTAATCGAAATCAGCGTGTTATTGAACGAAGCCGAAATGTGAACAATTCCGTATGGAATATTCTTTTTCTCTTTCTTTTTGTAAGTTTTCTTACCTTTTGCTGGTGCTTTTGCCATAAAATTAGTCTTGAGTCTGAAGTCTTGAGTCTTGGGTCTTGGGTCTATTGACTTCAGACTCAAGACTGCAAGACTACTGACTATTTCTTACCTGGTGCTTTCTTCTTCGCCACGGCGGCTTTGCGTGGACCTTTCCGGGTCCGGGCGTTGGTGCTGGTGCGCTGTCCGCGAACCGGCAGACCACGACGATGCCGCAAACCGCGATAACAACCGATGTCCATCAAGCGTTTGATGTCCATTTGGACGCGTTTTCGCAAATCGCCCTCAATATTGCCCTGGGTGTCAAGGATTGTCCGAATCCGTGTTAATTCGTCTTCGTTCAACTCCCGGATCTTCGTATTAATATTGATCTGCGCCTCGTCAAGAATCGCCGTCGAACGGGATTTGCCGATGCCGTAAATATAAGTTAAACCGATTTGCGCCCTTTTGTTCGGTGGTAAATCAACGCCTGCTACGCGAGCCATATTTCTCCTATTTCGATTGGGGATTGGGGATTGGGGATTGGGGATTGGTCTAAAGCGGGATTTCCCCTTTCACCTTTAACAAATCCGCAATCCGAAATCACACATCCGAATTCACTTTATCCTTGCCGTTGTTTATGCTTCGGATTATCACAAATCACGCGCACAACGCCTTTCCGATGAATAATTTTGCATTTGTCGCAAATTTTCTTTACTGAAGGACGAACTTTCATAATGTTTCCCTCTACTTCCTATTTATAACGATATGTTATTCGCCCACGATTCAAATCGTATGGCGAAAGTTCAACCAATACCCTGTCTCCCGGTAAAATACGAATAAAGTTTTTCCGCATTTTTCCTGAGATATGCGCCAAAACCTCGTGCTTGTTATCTTCTAAGGCGACCTTGAACATCGCATTCGGCAGAGTTTCAAGCACTGTTGCCGTGACCTCTATGGCTTCTTCCTTTGACATATCCTAACAGAGTCAACCGCTACGCAAAACCTATACAACTGCCGTTGGCACATTGCCAGTTTTGCTGTTTGCTTCCTCAAACACCTCGTGTCCCTCAGTTTATTAAAAACTTTTGGTTTATTTGACACTCCAAAGGCTTTTCCCGTGTAGCTCACGGTACGAGTTTATCTCAATTTTAGCAGTAATTTCTGTGGTTTTTGGAAATAACTGCCAAAACTTTCGAGATAAGTTTATGATAGCAAAGTCGAATACTCTTCGGCAAACACCACCTTGAAGTCTTAAAGTTGCCAGAATATTCAGTTATGTGCAGAAATATTCAGATATTCGCTTTCAGTTGCCAACCCTGTCTTAGTTGACAAACTGCTTATGTTACCCTTTTTAATTTGATTTATCAAGTTAGGCCGCCGCAGTTTCTTTTTTGCCATTTTTTAAGACGGCTTTTTGCTCTTTTGTCAATGTTAAAATTTCCGGACCTTCGGCGGTAATCGCAATCGAATGTTCGGCATGCGCACTCGGCTTGCCGTCCAACGTGACAACCGTCCATTTATCGTCCAAAGTCCTTGTTTCGTGTGTGCCGAGATTAAGCATCGGCTCAAGCGCGAAACAATAGCCGGTACGAATTTTTTCACGGGTGCCGCGCCTGCCGTAATTGGCAATTTGCGGTGATTCGTGCATCGCCCGTCCGATTCCGTGTCCGGTGTAATCGCGAACGATTCCGTACCCGTATTTTTCGGCGTGTTGCTGAATCGCCCAACCAATATCACCGACCCGTTTATTCGGATAACATTCGGCGATCCCTAATTCCAGACATTCTTCGGTCACGCGAATCAGTTGTTTGAGCTCGTCGGTAATTTCACCGACCGGCGCGGTAAAAGCCGTGTCGCCGACAAATCCGTTATAGGTCGCCGCCATATCGAGCGAAATAATATCGCCATTTTTGAGCGGAATGTCGTTTGAAAACCCGTGCACGATCTGATCATTGACCGATGCGCAGATCGCATACGGAAAACCGTGATACCCGATAAAAGTCGGTGTTGCCCCAAGCGCGCGAATCATTTTATCGGTGGCGGTGTTGAGTTCAAGAGAAGTCACGCCGATTTCAATCAAACCGCGTAAAGATTCGCGAACTTCGGCAATCAATTCACCGACCTCGCGCATACGGTCTAAATCTTTTTGTGATTTGGCGATGATCATTCTCTTTCCCAATAAAATTTGGCTTAATTTACTTAAAAAGCCGCCGATTTTTGAATTTCCAGACATTTTGTTAGTCGTTTGTTGTTCGAAGCGTAATTAAGCTAACAACTAACCACAAACTAAATCAATTTTTCCAATTCGCTATAAATCTCTTCGACACTTCCTTCGCCGCTGATTTTTTTCAAACGTCCTGATTTCTCGTAATAATCAAGCAGCGGCTTGGTCAATTCATCAAAAGTTGAAAGGCGAGTCGAAACACTTTCTTCGTTGTCATCGGCGCGATGCGTCAATGGCGTATCGGGATGAAGATCGCAAACATTGTCGCTCTTCGGCAATTTGGAATAAATATTGTAAATCTCTCCGCAAACCGGACACGAGCGCCGACCGGTCAGGCGTTTCATTAATTCTTCACGCGGTATATTAACCTCGATCGCCTGAATTTCCTTGCCCTGTTCAATTGCCAATTCTTCAAGCTGTGCGGCCTGGACGGCAGTTCGCGGATAACCGTCAAGAATATAAGTTCCCGCGCAATCTTCGCGAAGAG
>JANPDZ010000676.1:0-3827 GCA_031431735.1 Acidobacteriota bacterium
TTAAATGCAGGTAGTTGGGGTGGTAAATTTGACCACTACCCTCATTTATTTCCCAGTTTTTTCTCTTGATTGTCATAAATTCAATGTTTAGGACACTTACAGTTTTGCCTGAAACCGAAAATTTATCTAAAGTCGAGTTAATTAAATACTGTGATAGAACTCTCGCGGCTTCACTTTTATCAATTTCACATTCCTTTATGTAAAATTTGTTTCTGTCCAAATCAGCCAATTTGGACGAAATCAATTTGTTAATGAGTTGTTCGTATAACCCTTGCTGAGTCATAATTTGATTTCCCAAATTCGTCTGAAATTGGAATATTCGTAAATGACTATTCCAAATATAAACCTTACCCGCTACATTGACCTGACGGGAACGACCGATTAGTTTTATCTATTTATATCCTTTCTTTTCAGCCTCCGCTTTGATCTCGTCCAGGGTTTTTCGGGCATTTCTGAGTGCGGTCTGCAGATCTCTGTTGGCGGCCATGGCTTGCGATGTGGGCTGCATATCGGCATCCTGAAAAATGTCGAGCAAGCCGGTAAAGGCACCGCTCAGACGATTCAAGGGAAATCCGGCGAGCGTCGGCGGCGTTGGCGGTGTCGTCGGTTTTGCCCCGCTCAGAAGTGTGGTTAACTTTCCTTCGAGGTCTTCAATTTCTTTTTTCAAAGCGTCAGTTCCCGCTTTTTCACGCGCCTGTTTTAATTGCGCCTGCAGCTTTTTCGCTTCTTCGGTTGCGAGCCGCGATTGTTTGATCCCTTCAAAGGCTTGCATCGAAAAGTCAAATTGCTGCTGAAGCTCGGATGGCAACGCCATTATTCGCGGATCAATTCTGACGGTTAAAACCTGCGTCAGAGTCTTGCCGTCAACGGTCAGTTTGACCGTGTATTTCCCGGGCATTACCGCCGGACCTTGCGGACCGAACGGCGTGTCTTTATAAATCGCGGAGATCGGCAGATCGTAATTATCGGCGGGCGGATTCGGATAAAGCAGATCCCACGCAAAACGCTGCATTCCCGCTTCGTTTTTCAATGGCTGAAACGGTCTCACCCAGTAATCAGGCGGATTGACCTTTGTCATATCTACTTGAAGCGGCTTATCGTCAGACGCAAAACGGCGGACGAGGTTGTTGCTTGAATCAAATATCTCAAGCGTGATCGGCGCGGCGGATTTCGCCTTCAAATAATAGTTGATGATCGCGCCGTCGGGCGGATTTTGTCCGGCCGGTTCTTCGGGCGGAAACGGCGTATCGGTGTGCACGCTGCGTTTGATACGCGTCGCGAGCTGCGGCGCGAAAAGAAACGCGTTTGCATCGGTCACTTCTTTGTTTATCTGACGAAGCGGCGTGATGTCGTCTAAAATCCAGAACGAACGGCCGTGTGTGCCGACGACAATATCGTCGTTATGCACAACCAGATCGCGGATCGAGGTCGCGGGCATATTCAACCGCAAAGGCTGCCAATTATCGCCGTTGTCAATCGAAAAATAGACGGCTTGTTCAGTTCCGCAAAATAATAATCCCCGGCGAACCGGGTCTTCGCGGACGCTGTTGACGATTCCGCCGACGGGCAAACCATTGGTGATCTCTTTCCACGTCTTGCCGCCGTCGTGCGTGCGGAAGATATGCGGGCGCAGATCGTCGAGGCGAAACGTATTGATCGCCGCGTAAGCCGTGTTTGAGTCAAATCTTCCGGCATCGATCAACGAAACTTTTGCCCACGATTTGAGTTCGGGCGGCGTGACATTGGTCCAGGTCGTGCCGCCGTTGCGTGTGATGTGAATAAGACCGTCGTCGGTTCCCGCCCAGATTGTTTTGACGTCTCGATACGAAGGCGCGACCGTGTAAATGACACCGCGGCGCGGCATCGTTTCCATCTCTTTGGTCGTGTAAATACCGACGTTTTTTGGTACGTCCCATTTTTCACGCGAAAGATCGGGGCTGATGATGTCCCAGCTCTGCCCGCCGGTCGTCGTCTTGAACAGAACATTGCCGGCAAAGAAAAGCGTTTTCGGGTCAACCGGCGAAAAGATCACCGGGGCAGTCCGCAGAAAACGATATTTTCCGGTGCGGACGGCTTCGGGCATAATGTTTTGGACTTGTCCGGTGCGTTTATCAAAACGTGTCAGTTTTCCGCCGTAAATAATGTTCGGATCAAGCGGATCGGGCGCGACATAACCGTATTCTTCAACACCGACCGTTCGCCAGTCGCGTGCATTTATCGCCCCAGTGTCACCGCGCGAAGCGACACCCGCCGAACCGCTTTCCTGCTGTCCGCCATAAACCCAATACGGAAATTGATTGTCGGTGATAACGTGATAAAACTGCGCGGTCGGCTGATTATACCAACTTGACCAGGTTTCGCCGCCGTTGACCGTGATGGTCGCGCCCTGGTCGGTCGCAAAAAGCATAATGTCCGGCTGATCGGGATTGATCCAGATCCGATGATAATCGTCACCGCCCGGCGCGCCTTTGAAGTTGTTGAAGGTTTTTCCGCCGTCAGTTGATTTATACGAAGCGACATTTCCCACGAAAATTATGTCAGGATTTTTCGGATGAACTTTGAGCTCGGCAAAATCGCTGCCGCGCCCCCAGAGTCTCGGGTCGGCATTCACTTTTTGCCAGCTCTCGCCCGCGTCCTTTGAAGCATAAATTCCGGCGAATTCGGGTTTTGCGTCAACCGTCGCGTAAAGCCGTGCGGAATCACTCCGTGAAATTGCAAAACCGATGCGCCCCAAACCCTGTTCGATCGTCGGCAAGCCTTTTGTCAGTTTATTCCACGTATTTCCGCCGTCGGTTGACTTGAACAGTCCGCTTTCCTTGCCCTGCCACGCGCCGTTTTCCCACGGTCCTTGTCTGCCTGCCCAAAGATCTGCATAGATGATCTGCGAATTATTCGGATCGAATTCAACCTGCATCGCGCCGGTGTTTTCGTCCTTATAGAGAACTTTCACAAACGTCTTTCCGCCGTCGGTCGAGCGATAAATGCCGCGTTCTTCATTCGGTCCGTATGGATGACCGAGCACCGCGACAAACAGACGGTTTTCGTCTTTCGGGTCAACCGCGATCGAAGCGATCTGCTGCCCTTCGCGCAAACCGAGATGCGTCCAGGTTTTTCCGGCGTCCGAGGATCTATACATTCCGTCGCCGGTTGAGAGATCGGGACGCTGCAGACCCTCGCCGCTGCCGACGTAAAGCACGTTCGGATTCGACGGCGCGATCGCGACATCGCCGATCGAACCGGTCGGCTGATCGTCAAAGATCGGTTTCCAGGTGCGTCCCGCGTCGGTCGTTTTCCAGATGCCGCCATTGTTGACGCCGATATAAAAAACATTCGGCTGATTCGGAATGCCGGCCGCACCGACCGTTCGTCCGGCGCGAAACGGTCCGATCATTCGCCAGCTCATACTTTGGTAAAGATTCGGCGCGACCTTTTGGGCGATTGAAAATGAAACGAACGACGAACAGAGAATTATTAAAGCAAATATGACTCTTTGCACAGTAGCGGCGACAGATTCCATTTTATGAAACTTCCTTTGATAAGATTTTGAAAAGCAGTTCGATTTTACCTGAAAACGCTCAAGAAAAGAATCCCGACATCTTTTCTTTGAAAATATTGTAGGGCTTATTCAAAGTAGGAAGTTTTCTTTGAGTCATCGAAGATGACAAACATTATAGCCTAGCGAGAATCGCTAGTGGTGCTGGGTGGAAATTTCCCAACAGAGAGAATTTGTGTGATATTTCAATCGAATGATAGCAAAGCCATTTAATTATGGACATTTACAGTTCGTCTTTTGATAATCAAAAGTGCGAGGTTATTTCCACCAAGCA
>JANPDZ010000677.1:0-2217 GCA_031431735.1 Acidobacteriota bacterium
GTGCCGTTAAACGAGAAACCGTATGACTGCCATATCTACTTTTATTCATGTTGCTCTTTTATCACTTTTGAGAAGTGTGTAGCAACTAAAGTCTTGCACTAAAAGTGCATAGTTTTGAACTAACGGCTGTGACCAATAAAAATAAAACTTAACGCGAAACATTTCTGAATAATTGTTCTGAAATTCATTTTTTATGGTAACTCCTGATCTGCCCAAAATAGCGGTCAGTTAAAATTAATAATTGAAATTTTCCGAAGAATATTGAACCATCCGATTATGTAGATGTCTCTGATTCTTAACTTGCCGATTTCTGTCGTGCATCTTCAAATCGAAGGTAGCCGTTATTTTACAAGTGCGCGCTTGTCACCAAGAACTGCCAAGCCGTATAATCCGGCAATCTGGATTCGACCACGCCACGAAGTTGTTTTGGTCAAATTGAGCAACGCATCATAAGCTTTCGGACTTTTCGTCAAGCCAAGGGCAATTGCCGCCGAATCGATCACACCATAACTTTTATCATTTAATGCCGCTAGATACAGGTCTGCATATTTCGCGTCCCTTGTTGCGCCAAGCAGTTTGATCGCATCGGCGCGAATCAAAGATTGTTCATCCTTTGCGGCTTTTAAAAGCATCTGTGCGGTTGACTCATCAAGTATGGCGGTCGGTTCGGGAACTCCGCGCGGAGTTTCCGGAACAAACATTGCGTATAAATTTGAAATAGCGGCGCGTCGAATCAGCCATGAAGCATCTTTTTCAGCCGAGTCTCTAACTGCCGACAATATCTTTGTTTTATCTGACGAAGATTCCAACAATCTCATCAATTCACCCATCGCCCACCGTCGGCCGAGAATGTCTTTGTCCTCTTTCATCTGATAAATCAAATCTTCAACCGATTTATCAAATTGTATTTCTTTTAGCAATGTTCCTTCGTAATCAAAATTAACGAGTTTTGGTTTGGTTGCCGCGTCAAATGTGAAAACGTTTTCGGCTTGCGGTTTGAGCCAAACTTGTTCAATTCGGTTGTCAATTTCGACATCAACCCGCGCCTGAAAAAACTCGGTTTGCGGATATTCGTTGGTCGGATCAATTTTTTGAGTCTGTTTGACGATTAATGTTAATTTCTTTTTCGCGGCATCGTATTTTTGCGAAACATCAAAAACGGGATGTCCCATTTTATACAGCCATTGATCAAAAAACCAATCCATTGATTCGCCCGTTGCTTCTTCGACCGCAATCCGAAAGTCTTCGGTCGAAACCGGCTGATGCGCGTTTGAAGTCAAATACCGATTGATCGCCTTCCACCAGTTTTCTTCACCGAGATGTTTTCTGAGCATATGCAGAACCGAACCGCCGCCCGGATAAGAATAATTATCAAACATCGCATCTTTATTGGCGTAATATTTTGTCACGATCGGACGGCGGCTGACTTCGTTCCAGGTTCCGATCGTTTGTTCTTGATTGATACGAACATTGTTATACAGAAAATAATCGTGACCTTTCAGTTCTTCGTCCCACATTCCTTGAAAATAGGTTGCGAACGATTCATTGAGCCAGATCTGCCCCCAATCGCGGCAGGTTACATAATCACCGAACCACTGATGCGCGAGTTCGTGCGACTGCAAAGATTCGCTGTCCGTATCCAATAATTCGCGTTCGTCGTGAATCATTTCTTCAATTTGCGTGGTTGCCGAAATATTTTCCATTCCACCGCCAAAATCTTCGACAAAGGTTTGTGAATATTTCGCATATGGATATTTCACACCTGTTTTTTCCGAGAAAAACTTGATCGTTGCCGGTAGATTTTTGGTCGTCGCGGCGACTTCTTTAGTTTCCGAAGGATAACCGTAAGCGTAAATAGGAACGCCTTCGTATTCGCCGTTCTTAATTTCTGTGTATTCACCAACAACGATCGAGGTCAGGTAATTTGTGTAGGGCTGATCCATTTTCCAGTAAAAGGTACGCGTGCCATCAGCATTTTCCTTTGTTTCCACAAGTGCGCCGTTTGAAACGACAAAATACTTTTTTTCAACCGTGGCTCGAAGTTCAGTTGTCCGGAAATCGTTCGGCGTGTCGTAGGAAGGAAACCAATAGCGGTTAAATTCCGATTCGCCTTGCGACCAGATTTGGTGCGGTTTATTCGGCTGTTCGGTGTTTGGTTTGATAAACCGAAGTCCGCGTCCGAAACCGCCGATCGGAGTTTCGGCATTGGCTTTGTTG
>JANPDZ010000678.1:0-4742 GCA_031431735.1 Acidobacteriota bacterium
ATGTCCAAAAACTCCGCCTTTTTTATTCAAAAATAGAATATTTCGATTGAGAATAAAGCGTTGTCAAACGATATTTCAAAAACCATTGCGTCCTTAGCGTCCTTTGCGGTAAAAAATTCTTAAATTGCGTAAGGTGAGTTACAGAGCAATTAGCGGAAATCGCCGAAGTTTTGAAGTGTTTTGTTTCTATCGCTTGACTGTTTATTTTGAAGCCCGTACTTGAATTATTTCACAGACGGACATTTTACCTTCTTCGGTCGTCCACCAAGCGCCTGTCCAAAGCCCTTCGATGGTTGCTTTTTGGCATTTGGTTTCAGCGTCTCCCTGATTCCAGATCGGTCCGGCATTCCAAATTACGGCTTCGATGTTGACGATCTGATTTCCAATCTCTGTCGCCGTATATTTAGCAATGACGTTACCATTATAACGAATGCTCCATCGGTGAGTTTGGTACGTTTGTTGGTCATACTTTTCTTGTGATTTTAGCGAACGGTACAGGTTTTCGGTGGTAGTATTAATCCAAAAAATTTCAACCGGATATTTGGATTTATTGGCAAAAGAGATGTTTACGGATTTCAGTCCTTCTTGCATCACCCAGGTTGTTTCATTCGACCAGGTTAACTTTTTACCATCATTTGAGAGCGTTCCGGTTATTCTCCAATCGGTGGCGGTAATCTTATTGCCCGCAATGGAACCTTTCGAGACGCTGGTTGAGACGCCGTCGCCATTGTCAATGGTCAGGACCGAGCCATTCTGTGTGATCGTACCCAGATTTTTGGCAGCGGTACCGTCTTTGAAATAACCATTCCATTTTCCGGAGACTTTCGGGGTATTTTGACGATTGTAAGTTTCACCGAGGAATTGAAACCCCGTGATACGACCGCTGGTGGCGATCAGCTTGAACTCGCGCCCGCCTTGTCCGTAGTAGGGATTATCAGTGGCTGTGAGCAACTGCCGGTTTGTAATATCCGGGATCAATTTCCAACTGACTCCCTCCTTGTTTGTCCAGCGAAGATTGCCGCCATCCTGCGTGATCGAGCCAATGTGCCAGTTGTTTTCTACCGGATCGCGTTGATAGGTGCCAATCACCATCGCAAGGGTAATTTCTTGCCGGGGTTTACAAATTTGGATAGCCCGCGCCCAATCATCGATTTTGTTTATTTCAGATATAAAACACGCGATCGGAACTGCGGCATTAGTAGCTCCTTCACAGAGATTGCGAAGATTAACTTCGTTCCAGGTGGTCGAAGTACCGGCTTTATTCCAAGCCACTTTACCCTGCGCCATATCAAAGCATTGCTGTTCCTCCTTCGTGTAAGCTTGGGCACTGGCTGCTCCGTGAATAAAAAGTAAAGCCAAAACGGGTAAGACAAATTTCATCAACCCATGGGCGGTGATTGTCTTCAACAATCGGCTCGTGACGGCGTTCGCCGGAGTCATCCTATGACCGGATCGGAGAGCACGATAAAATTCCATAAAACTTTTTGCATAAAAACTCATTTTGTTTGTTGTCATAATTTTATTGATCAATCTTAGCTTTCATAAAAGATCTTGTCAGACCTTCATTTTCCAATTTGAAATATTATTGGTCAGAACTACTTTGCGGTACAGGCTGCGGCACAAGCCGGCGAACATAGATTTCTGCTATTTCAAGTTGTACCGCTCGCTTTTACGCGAGGCGTTTTTGACCGGATTTGCTAACAGGTCACGTTCATTGAACCTTCAACTGCCCTAAATGCCGCGATTTACATTTTACAGGAAAAATTTGCCTCAATTGGAAGAGTTAGTTCTTGTATTTCAAATCAATTTGTGAAGATTGTCAATTGTGTGACAGAAAATTCCGAAACGGAAATTGTGTTGACTAAACAATTTCGCGGCTTTATCCCGGGAACATTGGAGTCAAGAATCGCAAACAGGCAACCTTTGGCAGTTATCTTCAAGGTAGATACCAAAGAAATACTGACAGAAACGTCAATGAAGCGTTAATTGTGAAAGAATTAGACGGATTTATTTTTGACCAAAGTTTTATCAATCGGATAGCTTGTATTAAGTCCTATTTTGTAAAATTGGATTGAAAGTTCTGAAAATTGATAAATGTCCTGAAAAAACGAAAATTGGCAAAACCGGACAATCTTTAATCTTAATTCTTAGCGGTCTTCGATGACATCCGCCCAGACTTCTTCTTCGTCGTCCGCTTCAAATTCTTCATAGATGGCGTCGATAAAGTCGGTTTGTTCGGCGATCTGTTGTTCGGCTTCTTTGAGGCGCGTTGTCAAGTGTTTGCAATGCTGTTCGAGTTCGCGGAGGCGTCTTTTTCGCGTACGGTCAATGCGTTCGAGGTATGCCATATAGAAAAATTGCAGACCCGCGACACCCGCCAGACTTAACGAAAGACATATTAACCCGTATAACAACATCTCTTGATTTGGGATTTGGGATTTGGGATTTGGGATTTGTTGAAACAGCGAAACGGCTTACAAAAAACCGAAGTCACACCGCATCAAAACCAATCCGAAATCCGAAATCACAAATCGTAAATTGAATTATACTCTTGACCAACGCGTCAGGAAAAGTAAAAATTTAATAAAACAGCAAAAAGGAGAAAAAAATGTACGAAGATATTAGCGATTCCAATCCGTCCACGCCGCGACTTGACCGCCGCGAGTTTTTTGTAACGTCAATTTTTGCGGCAGGCCTTTTTGCCGCCGCCGTCCAACCGATTTCGGCGCAGACGCGCATTACGACCGACAACAAAGGTTTGATCGAAGGCGAAGTAAAAATTCCAGTATCGGACGGCGAAATTCCCGCGTATCGCGCGATGCCCGATGCCAAAGGCAAAAAGTTTCCCGTCGTAATGGTGATTCACGAGATCTTTGGCGTTCACGAATGGATTCAGGACGTTTGCCGCCGTTTTGCAAAGCTTGGCTATATGGCAATCGCGCCCGCGCTCTATGCACGTCAGGGCGACGTTAAGACGATCAAGGAAATCCGCGAACTGCAACGCGATATTTTCTCGAAAATTCCCGATGTGCAGGCGATGACCGATCTCGATTCGACTGTTGCGTGGGCAAAAAAGAACAGCGGCAATACGAAAAAACTCTCGATCACGGGTTTTTGCTGGGGCGGACGTATGGTTTGGCTCTATTCGGCGCATAACCCGAAGGTTGACGCGGGCGCGGCGTGGTATGGTCGACTTGTCCCGAATGCGACCGCCGCGAAAAATCCGGTTCAGCCGACAATGCCGATTGATATTGCCAAAACCTTGAAAGTGCCGGTGATCGGCTTTTACGGCGGATTGGACCAGGGCATTCCGCTTGATTCGGTGCAGCGAATGCAGGACGAATTAAAGAAAGGCAAATCGAAATCCGAAATCGTTGTTTATGCGAACGCCCAACACGGTTTTCACGCCGATTACCGTCCGAGCTTCAACAAAGAATCATCGGAAGAAGCGTGGCAGAAATTACAGGCTTGGTTTAAGAAAAACGGCGCGATTTAAAAATGAAAAAAGTTTTGTAATAAGACTTTCTAAAGAAAACAAGAATTCTAAAAGGTTTTTAACGCAAAGTCGCGAAGTTGTTGGTGACGCAAAGTTTAAAATGATTTTTAGAATCTCTTCGCGTCTTTGCTGCTTTGCTGCTTTGCGTTAAAGAATTAAAAATATGACAAACGAAAACTTACAACTTATTTATACTCTGCTGTGCGATGACGTGCGGATCGAGATGGGCAACAAGATCTCGCTGATGGGCATTTTTCAAAATATAATGGTCGAGAAATTGCCGATCTCTCTGATAAAATTTGCGGTCGTCAATCATTGGCGCGGTGCGGGTAATCATCAAACGGAAGTCAGAATTCTCTCACCAAGCAAAAACCAACTGGTCGTCACCTCACAGCCGACAAGTATCGAACTCGCGCCCGGCGGTTTTACCGATAATGTTTCGTTTTTTGTCAATGTTGTCTTTCCGTCGGCGGGAACTTATTGGGTGCAGACTCTTGCCGATGCACGCCTGCTCGAAGAATTTCCGCTGATCGTCACCGATGTCGGCAATATGGAAACGATGCAGACGACCGAAGAGATCTCCGAAACGATCAATTAAAGTGAAAAGGTTTAAAAGTGAAAAAGTGAAAAAGTTTTATTGCTAATAATTCAACTAACTTTTTCACCTTTTCACTTTTAAACCTTTTCACATTCTATTCTTTCGGTAAATTCAAAGTTATTGCTAGCCGATAAACTCCGGCACTGTCAACAGAAATCTCTTTTGAATCACTGACACCTTTGATCGATGCCGTGATGCGAAATTTCGCGCTGCCTTCGGGCTGGCGAAACGTAAATTCGCCGCTCACATTGGTGTAGCCGTTGCCGAGTTTTTTTGTCGAGCCGTCGGAATTTACCTTTTCAATCTCGATCTTCGCACCCGTAATGCTGCGTCCGTCCTGATTATAGACGCTGCCGTTGATCAAAACGAGCGAGCCTTGGTCAACCATCAAGATCAGCCGATCACCTAGATTAACAGTGCTTTTCTTTTTGATCTCGACGTTGTATTTGATCCCGGCACCGAAGCCCGATTTTTCAAAGACGAAATTATAAACGCCGGGTTCAAGTCCCGACATTTCAAAATTTCCTTTCGCGTCCGATTTGACGGATTTCACGTCCTGACCTTTGAGCCGTGCGGTGACGGTCGCGCCGCTGATGCCGTCGCCTTTGATGGTGCGGATCTTTCCTTTCGCGCCGCCCGTTTCCTGTG
>JANPDZ010000679.1:0-2935 GCA_031431735.1 Acidobacteriota bacterium
CCGAACATGGGAGGCAATTGCTTGAAAGGTGATTCAATTGTTTTCACTGAAAACGGAGTGTCCGAACTTTCCCAACTAAAACCTGCAAACTCTGAAATAAATAAATTCACCGAATTCAGCCATTGCGATATAAAAACACGACTTGGAAAAGAAACCGCAACACATTTTTATAATGGCGGTCAACAGAAAACATTACGAATCAAGACTCGTTTCGGGTTTCAAATAGAAGGAACAAGCGAGCATCGGCTTTGGATAAAACGCAAAGACGGAAGCGAAGATTGGTGTTATATCTCCGATTTGTCAATTGGAGAGATTGTCGCAATTGAGAGAAAGATTGATTTATGGGGAAATAATATTTTATTGCCGGATTTTAATCCGAAACTATATCACAGTGCAAAAAGATATAAACTTCCCAAATTTATTGATGAAGATTTGGGTTATTTACTTGGTTTGTTAGTCGGTGATGGCACGACAACATACAAGGATAGTTTTTTGTTGACAAATGTTGATGAATTTATCGTTTCTGAATTCAGGCGAATAATGTCAGAAATTTTCGGATACCAAATCAAATCACGGAAAAATATTAGTTATGGAGTTTATAGCAAGCAAATTCGTTTATTCCTCGAAGCGATTGGGCTGAGCTATAATAGATCGCCGCAGAAGTTTATTCCACAAACCATAATGTCAGCTTCGAAAAAAGTTATCATTGCATTTCTACAAGGTTTATTTGATACCGATGGTTGGGCGGCAAACCATCAAGTAAAGGTTTTTCTGGCGACAAGTTCGGAAAAATTGGCTCGTCAAGTTCAGATGATTCTACTTAATCTCGGAATTGTCGCATCTTTAACTGTTAGAGAAACCAAAAGAAATCCATCTTATAAACTTGGGATTTATGGCGCGGAAGCAATTCGTTTTCATAAGATTGTCGGGTTCAGGCTTGAAAGAAAAAAATTTCGTCGGTTTCTGGCTTCCGATGTGCGAATGCCGAATATTGGTATTCCTAACCTCAACATTACCCTGAAAGAAATTCAGAATAGAATAGTCGCAACTCCAAATAAACCGGTTGCACTAAAAAAAGTTAAAAACATCAATTCGATTTTTTATACTTATCTTCCCCAAAACCGAAATATTTCTTACAGTAAATTGCAGGAATTAATTGATTATTGCAAAAACAATGGCGTAATTTGTAATGAACTCGAAGAAATCAATTCAAATCATTATTTTTACGACACAGTCAGATCCATTGAAAATAGTGAAGCAGAAGTTTTTGATTTATCTGTTGCAAATGACCATTCATATATTGCAAATGGCTTTGTCAGCCATAATTCGACCATCTTAAGGCAACTCGCTTTAATTCAGATTCTCGCGCAGATCGGCTCTTTTGTGCCGGCGAATTCGGCGAAACTTCCAATCATTGATCGTGTTTGGACACGCGTCGGCGCATCAGACGATCTGTCTTCGGGGCGTTCGACATTTATGGTCGAAATGACCGAAACCGCCGCGATTCTTCATAATGCTTCGCCGCGTGCTTTGATACTTCTTGACGAGATCGGGCGCGGAACTTCGACCTTTGACGGGTTATCAATCGCCTGGGCAGTTGCCGAATATTTGCATAATTCGCCCGAACATTCGGCGAAAACCTTGTTCGCCACGCATTATCACGAACTAACGGAACTTGCCGAGAATCTGCCGGGTGCCAAAAATTATCAGGTTTTGGCAACCGAAAAAGATGGCGATGTCGTGTTTTTGCACAAATTGCAAAAAGGAAAGGCTTCAAAATCATATGGCATTGCGGTTGCCAAATTGGCAGGTCTTCCCTTGAAAGTCATCGAACGCGCCAAAAGCGTTTTAACAAAACTCGAAAAATACGAACTCGCTGTTTTTTCCGAAGCCAAGCAGGAGCAAAGCGGCGTTGAAAAAGCAATTGACCGCGCTAAACAAAGCAAAATAGCTTCGCAATTTTCGCTTTTTGCAATTTCAAACGAAAACGTAATTGATGAAATAAGGGAGTTTGAGATAGAAAATTTCACTTCCGTTGAAATAAAAGAATTTCTTGCAGAACTTAAAAAGAAGATTATCTGAATAAAACAATTGCATAGTTCTACGCGTGTCAGATTAAAAATTGCTTGCATCTCAAGATTTCTTTTTGCCGCACTCTGTGTCTAGGTTGGGATGAAATGAAATCGCAGAAATATACGGCTTGGTCGCATCAGTTGGGGCTGACGATTTTAGCGATGTGGTTTTTGGTTGAAACCCGACTTGATTGGTAAAAGAAACACCACCGCGCGGCTGACTTAGCCGAAATGCTGGAGGTTGAAGCCGAGGAACTACCGCGCTTGTCAGTCGCCAACCTGAGAGACTTATTGAGAGCACCGTTGCCATTACGCGAGCTGAGCAAAGAAGATGCCAAACAACTTGTTGCAGAACATCTGACAAATCGTGTTCTCTCTCGCAAAAGTCGCATAAAAACAAATGGTTACAAACATTCGCCGACGTAAATCTAATGTGACATTGGCGAGCTATATAGTTAACTCGTCTAAACCGCTGATAGAAAATATTTATGCCGATTACACAATTTTTTATTTGCCAGTAAAAAACCTCTCCTTCAACATTTTACCAATATCTCTTTCGTTCTGATTTCCAGATAAAAGTAATTCGTCAACTACATATTTATATTGTTCTAAGCTAACGTTTCGTTTTTTCAACTCTGTAAACCCTAAAAAACGAAGTCCTATACCGCCACCTTTTATGTAGTCTTCAAGCTCAACTATTTTCTTTTTTGAAAGTATGTATAAACTCGACTTTAGATAAATTTTCGGTTTCAGGCAAAACTGTAAGTGTCCTAAACATTGAATTTATGACAATCAAGAGAAAAAACTGGGAATTAAATGAGGGTAGTGGTCAAATTTACCACCCCAACTACCTGCATTTAATT
>JANPDZ010000680.1:0-7093 GCA_031431735.1 Acidobacteriota bacterium
ACAAAAATGAAACGAGTTTTTTTTCTTACCCTGATTTTAGTTTTTTCGGTCGGCGCACACGCGCAAACCACTTCGCAGGCTTTCGATTTATCGCAATACGGCGTAAAAATCGAGCCTGACCGCCGTTTAATCGTCGTGCTGGCTTCGCTCGAAGCTGCCGGACTGGAAACACCGCTGACGGCAAAAGGCATCGATTTCCGGCAAAAGCTGCGGACGGATCTGGCGACCCTCAATCCTGATCTTCAACAAAAAATGAAGTTTTTTGTTGACCAATTTGCCAAGCGTTACGCCGAAAAATATAAACAGAGTTTAAAAGACAAGGACGGAAAACCATTGCTTGCCGAGCAAGCATCATTTGCCGAACAGTTTGAAAAATACCGCACCGGCAATTTGAAAGAAGAAAAAGAAAGGAAAGAGTTTCTAGACAAACATCGAGGTTTCTTTAACGAAATTGCCGCGCCATTTATTTCGATGGCTTACACACTCTCGCCCGTGCCGGATCTCGCTGAACCGACCCGCGCCACCGATTTACCCGGCGACCTTTTGGAAGTTCTCGATTTTTCTCCGTATATTCGCCAATTTTACCGAAGTTCGATCAAAGTTCCGGTTGAAAATTCGCCGGAAACGAGAACGACGACCGTCGGTGCCAGAATCGAAGAATACTACAAAGAATATCAGGCAACCGGCGACGCGCTCAGACCTTCGACCATCCGAATGGTGGGCGATTTACTCGATTACCTGCACACCCGACCGCAAACAACTTACATCGAACAAATCAAAACCGAAATTCAAAAGGGCAAAAGTAAAAAAACCACTTTGTCGAAAATTGAGACACGTGAGAGAACACGGCGATTTTTCATCGTGCCCGATCTATTGGCGCAAAACGGAACGATCAATTTCCGAAATATAAGCGACGATTATTACGCAATAATTCCGCCGGCGACAGATTTAAGCGAATCGGAAGTACGCCGCGCTTATTTGCAATTTATCCTTGACCCGATCATTTGGAAAAATTCCAAGGATATTTTAACGCTCAAAGAAGGCATCAAGGCGCTACTCGACGAACGCCGCAAATCGAATCCTGATGTTTCGCCCGATATTTTTCTTGCTGTTTCGCGTTCATTGGTCGCGGCAACAGATGCGCGGCAAACTTATTACCAAAGATTTCAGGAGGCAACTGCTGAAGCGCGCCGCAACGCCGGACGTAAACCAATCAGCGAAACGACTGACGCGCAAGGCAGAAAGGTCGTTCGTTTGTCCGATGAACTTTATCTGATTGACGGCCGATTTGCAATGCCGACCGCCGAAGACGAACTGATGCTGAAACTTTCGGAATCTTATGAAAAAGGCGCGGTTTTGTCGTTTTATTTCGCGCAGCAGCTAAAAGGACTGGAAGATGCACAGTTTGACATCGCCAGTTCGTTGCGCGATATGATTTTGTCGCTCGATACAACAAAAGAAACAAATCGTCTGACGGAAACTGCTGATGCGCGGAAACGCGCGCTTGCCGTGCGTGACCAACAACGAAAGAATGCGCTCGTGATCGTCGAAAATCCTTTAACGAAACGGTTGACGGAAATCGAGCCGCTGATCCAGTCTCAAAAATATACGGAAGCCGAAATCGAACTAAAAACACTGCTCGCCGCTAATCCGACTGAACCTCGCGTTTTCTACGCGCTCGGCCGCGTGAAAAGCCTTTCCGCTGCTTCGATCACGGAACCTGAAAAACGTAATGGGCAGCTTCTCGAAGCCAAAAACTTTTACGAAAACGTGCTTAAATCGGCAACCGATAAAACCGACACAGCTTTGATTTCGCTGACTTATGTCGCGCTTGCAAGGCTTTACGAATATTATGACCAAAACCAATATGCGGTTAAAATCTACGAAAAAGTAATTTCGATGGGCGATATGAGAGGCGGCGGTTATCAGGAAGCAATCGTGGCGCGTGAACGTTTATTGAAACAGCCATAAATCTTTTTAACGATGGTGACGTAATGACGCAACGATTTTTTAATAATTATTTTACTTCGCGGCTTTGCGACTCTGCGCCACCAGCGTTAAATAAAACCAATGAAAAAAGTTATCTTCATCACAATTTTGATTTGTCTTTCGGCGGTCGGCGTTTTCGCGCAAAAACCAAAAACCCCGATTCGACCGATTCCCAAGAGCGTTCCCGTCCAGCAAAAAGTTCTGACAGAAATTACAGACGCTGAGTGGAATGTTTTAGCAGGCGCGCTGACTACTGAAGATTGGAATAAATCTGCCGTCTTAGCCGCGCAGTATTTGGAAAAACTTCCCGTTGATAACGATAAAAAACAGCTTGCCCAGCTTCGGTACATTTATCTTTACGCCTTGACCGGAAAGATCCTCGATTACAACGCACAGGCAAATGTGCTTGAATCGGAAAAGACCTGGGACGAATTAGACCGCATCATGGCCGCGTTTATCGGTAAAGAATTTGTTATGCCGCCGCGTCGTTTTGTCAAAGACTGCGACAAATTACTGAATGTCATTTGCCGCGTCAAAGACACCCCGAATGCTTTTCGGACGACTGCCACAAATATCGAAGGCAACGCCATTCACTCATTCGATTACGTCGTTTTTGACGAAGCGGTGGACATCAAAGAATTTAACGAAAAACCAACCTTTCTTGGCGGAACTTTAAGAAAAGCCGATTACAACGAAGATAGATCAAAGCCGTGGATATTGCGTCTTTACTTTAACAAAGGCTTTGTCAGTGTGGTTGTGAACTAAAAAATCGTATCTGATTAAATCTTTGGCTTTTGGTCTTTGGTTTTTGGTTTTTTCAATGGAAACCCGATGATTTTCAATCAAGATTTCAGAAATATACGCGGATTGGCGAGAAATTCATCGCCAATCTTCAATTTCTTTCAAAAAACCAAAAACCAAAGACCAAAGACCTCAACAATTACAAAAAATCAAACGTTATTTTGTTCCTTGCCGGCGTTTCGGAAAGGCGATCGAAGCGGTCGCCAAAGCTGCCAGTAATAAAAAGTAAAAGCCGTTTGAGGCGGTGCGAAGCGGAAAATCAAAAAAGCTGTGAAGCAAAATCCCAAAACAACCCGCCAACGCGCCGATCGCGACGCTCCGCCGGAAATGACTGTGTTCCGCACCGATTCGCTGCAAGCCTTGTTTGAAAAGCAGAAAAATAAACGCCGCGACACAAATAAAACCCAAAATTCCCGCGTCTGCCAACGTTTGCAGATAATCGTTATGCGCCTGTTCGACGCGAAAATTGCCGTTCCAGGTGTCATACTGCGGAAAGGCCGTGCCGAACGCATCTAAACCCGCACCCAAAATTGGGTAATCCTTAAAAGTTTGGAGCGCAACCGACCAAAAATGTATTCTGCCGCTACTCACATCCGCCTGATTTGTAAAACCGATTCCGCGTACCAAGGACGCGTCGCCGCCAAGCAGCACAACCGCGCCGAACAAGACTAAAATCAACGCTAAACCACCGCCGACCAGAGCCAGATTGCGCCGAAATCTCGCACGTTTTTCGTCTTTTGAAACTGCTTCCCCGCTGTTTCCTTGACGCAGAAAGTTTGTAAATAAAACAAAACCCAAAACGCCCAACAAACTCAGCAGACCGCCGCGTGAGCCTGTAAAAAGAATTGCAATGCCCATCAGAACGATCGCGATTATCAGCAGCACCCGTTTATCTTTATCCGTTCCTTTGCCGACCAGAAGCGCAAACGTCAAACCAATCGTCATTTCCATAAACGCGGCAAAATGATGTTGATTGACAAATGACGCAAACGGAATCGCCTGCGGCGTCGGCCGCCAACCGTAAATTCCTTCGGAACTTGCAAGCCGCTGAAGAATTCCGAAAAATGCCATGATCGCACCGAAAATGACGACCACCGCAACGATCTTCCGTAATCTTTGCGGACTATTGATAAAAACAAACACAGCGGCAAAAAAGACCGCGTAAATAATCAGTTGAACGACCATCAGGCGCGTCGCATATGGATTTATCGAAAGCGAACTGACGACCGGAATAGAGAGCAGACCGCCGGAAACGTCTGCGTTGCGAAGCGGCAAAAGCTGGACGAAACCGATCAAAATCAATCCGAACAGAGGAATTTGCAAAAGACTCGTCGCGATTCGCAATTCTTTATTGAACCACGCATCCGCCAACCAAAAGACCGCGATAAGCCCTGTAAAAATCGAAATAAAACCAAACGCCCAGGTTTCGACTGCGCCGTATGCCAAGACCGAAAAAATTAAAATAACGCACAGCAAAAAGAAGACCGATCCGCCCAAACGCGATTGTTTTTCGATCACAGTTGATTTTTCAATCAACTTCGCCGCGCTTACATTTTCGAGCTCTTGTTGTTCTTTTTGCATTTAATTCTGAGTTCCGGGTTCCAAGTTCCAGATTCCAGGTTGTTTTAACTTGAAACTTGAAACTTGGAACCTGAGGCTAATTTCAATACCCGTTCAAACTAAAATCGTCAAACCACAATTTCCCCGAAATCGGACAAAGCGTAGCATTACAAGCGACGCGTACAAGGCGAATCGTGACGGCTTCCGCCCCATTGGGCACAGCGAATTCGGTTTTCAAACTCGTCCAATCCGCATTGTCGGCAATCGGTTCGGTCGTCGCCAAAACATTGCCGACCGTCGCGTCAATGATCTCCCATTTAACGGTCGTCCCCGTTTTCAATTCCGATTTATAAAAGGTCTCAAATACGTATTTTTTATTCGACTCAACCGCGATTGATTGCGTTATAGCGCGAAATGCTTTTCCTTCGGACGTGTTAAAAATCAACTTCAAACTAATGTCTCCGCCGTGTTTTTGTGTATTGTCAACGCCGATTTGCGGTTCGACACCTTCGGCGATCTGCCATTCAAAAACGCTTGGGTTTTTAGGATTTTCGGCTTCGAATCCACCGTTCGTGATCATTCCGATCGCAAACTTTTTCTCTTCCGATTCGGCGATCTGCGAAAAGATCTGCAATGCCGAACGATATTTTTTCGCCTCGATCATCTTTTGATAGATTTCATCGCCATTTGCTTTGAAATCAGTCTTTCGCACCGCTTCGGGCAAACTTTCCCAAACTTCCAAAGCTTCGTCAAAGCGTTTTTCTTTCGCTAAAACAGTCGCCAAAGCCGCTTTCAGATTGATTGAATCACCGACGTATTGTTTGATCTTCGCCGCGTCGCCTTGAAAAAGTTGCCACGCGCCCACAATCGCCGGATTTGCAAAATTTTTGTCGCCTTCCGCCGCTTTACGAATTGCGGCAAAGGCTTCGTCCGATTTTCCCTGCCGCAAAAGAAAATTGCCAAGCGTCCATTGTATCTGCGCATAATTGGGAGCAAGTTCCAAAGACTTTCGCAAGGCGGCTTCCGCGCGCTCGTTATCGCCGTTTCGTTCACGCGCTTTGCCGAGCTCGTACCATAAACGAAAATCATACGGCGAAAGCGCGACCGATTTTTCATACTCTGCCAAAGATACCGGCAAATCGTCCGGCAAAAAAGTTTTTTCGTGCAAAATGGCGGAAGAAAGATGAGTTTGAGGGTCACTTGGAGCCATTTCGACCGACAAAACTGCGATCTCTTTGTAAATTGCCCCCGACGAAATCGTATTGGCAAAAAACCATTTGGCGAAAACATACGCGCTAATGACACAAATGACCGCCAGAATCGGAACAATTAACCGCAGCGCGGTTGTATTAAGTTTGATTGATTTGGTCGCCATAAAATCAGTTGCAGTAGGCAGTAGCAGTCAGCAGTTTCCCAACTAAAAAGTATCATTATAAATCAAACCTGCCAACTGCTACTGCCTACTGCCTACTCAAAATCGACGGGTTCGATCTTCATCAGAGCGCGTTTGAGCGCGACATTTGCTTCATCGCAAATAATTCTGACTTCCTTTAATCTTTCGGGCGAAATGTTTCGAAAGGAAAGCAAAATTTCCTGCACATCGTTTTGACGGCAGATTGATTCAAGTGCGCCGTTTCCGCCGTACACCTTTAATCCGTGAATCACTTTGTCTTTTTTCGTCGGGTCGTCGTCAACAAATCCGATCGGTTTATATTCCCATTCGGGATTATTTTTCAGTTCGCGCAAAACCATCTCACCGCCGTCGCCCGCGCCGTAAATCAAAACATTGCGGCCGTCGCCCGCGTTTTGAGTTGGTAAAAGGTGTCGAAAAAGGCGAAAAGCCATGCGGCTTGCCGAAATTGCCGAAAACAAGATCAACCCGTCAAGGATAAAGACCGCCCGCGAAAAGTTCTGAAAACGATAAAAAAGCAAAACTGCCAGAACACTCAGAATCGAACCGACGGCAACGCCTTTGAAAAAAGTCACGAAATCGCGGATGCTCGTATATCGCCAGATTCCGCGATATACTCCGGCAAATAGAAACGCGAATAGTTTGAGAACGATCAAAAACGGTAAGGTCTGAATAAAAAGTTGCCAGTTTTGGGTATCTTCAAATGAGCCGAACAGCAAAATATACGCGCCGTAATACGAAAGCGTGATCAGAATTGCGTCCAAAATCACTTCAAAAATACGCCGTTTGTGTGAAATATTAAGTAAAAAGCCGAACGCGGCATTGTTCTGCAAAGCGAGTTCTTCTTCCTGTTCCTTATAAACCTTAACCTTCGCCAGATAAACTCCGACAATTGTCAAAATAACCGTAAAAACGGCGATCAGTGCAAGGCTTTGCGTCGTATCAAGTTCGCGCAAAAAAAGCGCGATCGCGCCCGCTAAAATCGCAAAACCGTAAAGCATCAGTACAGCGCTGCGTTCCGAAAGTCCGAGCGCGACCAATCGGTGCGAAGTATGGTCGCGTCCGCCTTCCGACGCCTTTCTGCCCCAGAGTTTTCTCAAAATAGTGACGAATGTCGTATCAAAGATCGGTACGAAAAGAATCAGTGCGGGAACCGCCAGAATCGTCATCACGCCGCGTGAACGACCGCCAACCTGATTCATCAAAACCGAACCGGCGAGCAAGAAGCCGACAAACATCGAACCGCAATCGCCCATAAAGATCGAAGCCGGATTAAAGTTGAAAACAAGGAATCCGACCAACGCGCCGATAAATGCGATAACAAACAATAAT
>JANPDZ010000681.1:0-4691 GCA_031431735.1 Acidobacteriota bacterium
TCTGTTAAGAGTTTGCCGAAATAGTAAATTGAACGAATCGACCACCCTTCATAAAAGATAAAACCACTGAAATAATGGATAATTGATAATGTTTAATTGATAAAATCAAGTTCGCCGCGAAGGCGTCTGTCAATCAATTAAACATTCAAAAGGCTTCGATGCGTTTCGATTCTTTCCAGCACGCCTAGCGCCAAAGCAAGTGCGCGGCGGCCGTCGTACGCATTGATCGGCGGCGCGTCGTCATTGATTATGCAATCCAAAAATGCTGAAATTTCGGCGCGTAAAGGTTCGATGTCTTCAATTTCGAGGCGATTGATCGAGATTCCGAGAAGCGGATGCGCGGCTTCCGGATTGAGCGAAGTGACGGAAGCAAATTTTGTCGCGTAATCTAAAACAACATAAGAATTTGTCTGATAAAAGCGCGTTTTGCGAATCTTTTCGGTGCCGATGCGCGAAGCCGTGATGTTGGCGACCGCGCCGTTTTCAAATTCGATCCGCGCATTTGCCGCGTCAACTTTGTCAGAAATCACGGGAATTCCGACGGCGCGGATCTCCGAAACCTGCACGTTTTCGCCGACCAGCCATTGAATCGCGTCAAGATCGTGAATCATCACGTCGAGGACGACATCAACATCGAGCGAACGATTCGGAAAAGGCGAAACGCGGTGAATCTCGAAATAGAGTGGTTTTGTGACGTGCGGGCGCAGCGCGACCATCGCCGGATTAAAGCGTTCGAGATGCCCGACCATCAATGTTGCGCCTTTGACTTGCGCCGCCGCGATCATTTTATCGGCCTCGGCGAGCGTCAACGCGATCGGCTTTTCGACCAAAACGTGAACGCCTTTTTCAAGGAAAGCACAGGCGATCTCGCAATGTGTTTCGGTCGGCGTGACGATTGAAACAGCGTTGACTTTATCGACAAGAGCGGGCCAATCGGTAAAGTATGCACAATTGTTTTTTTCCGCGACGGCACGGGCATTTTCTTCGTTCACGTCACACACGCCGACGAACGTCCCGCGTCCGTCAGCGGCTAATTCGGCGTAATTTCGGGCGTGATGTTGTCCGAGCGAGCCGACGCCGACAACTGCGGTTTTTAGGTTTTGGTTTTTAGGTTTTGGTTCTTTGTTGACTTTCATAATTTGAATACAAACCGATTTTCAGCAATACTTTCATTTTCATAGAAGATGTCGGAAAACACAAAAACCAAAGAACAAAAACCAAAACCCAACTTAGTTTGGCTGCTTTTCGCGTTTCTGGTCGTCGCCGTTTATTTTACGGGGTTGACGATTCCGCTGCTCGGACCCGATGAGCCGCGTTATTCACAAGTTGCGCGCGAAATGTTTCTGCGCGGCGATTGGGTCACGCCGACGCTCGGCGGTTTCGATTGGTTTGAAAAACCCGCGCTGCTTTATTGGTTGCAAATCGCTTCGTATAAATTATTCGGCGTTTCGGAATTTGCTGCACGTTTCGGCTCGGCTCTCTTTGGTTTGGGAACGGTTTTGAGTTTGTGGATTCTTGGCAAAGCAGTTTCAAGTTTCAAGTTCCAAGTTCCAACTGAAGAACCAAAGACCAAAGACCAAAGACCAAAGACCGATTTTGCAAATTGGCTCGCATTGATCGCCGCTTCGTCAATTGGTTTGATCGCCTTTTCACGCGGCGCGAGCTTTGATATTATTCTGACTTTTCCGATCACGGCAAGTTTGGTTGCTTTCTTTATCTATGATTCAAAGAACTCTGCGTCCTCTGCGCTCTCTGCGTTAAAATATCTCATCGCCTTTTACTTTTTCATCGGCGTTTCGCTGATTGCCAAAGGCTTGATCGGCATCGTTTTTCCGTTTGCGATCGTCGCGTTTTATTATCTTCTAAGTTGGAAATTCCCGTCGAAAACATTTATCTTCAGTCTGTTTTGGGGCACGCTTGCGGCTTTGCTCGTCGCGTGCGCGTGGTATCTGCCAATGTATCAGGCGAACGGCTGGAAATTTATTGACGAGTTTTTTATTCAGCATCATTTCCAAAGATACACTTCGAACAAATATCTGCATCCGCAACCCTTTTACTTTTTCTTATGGGTTTTGCCGCTGATGACTCTGCCGTGGATGCCATTTTTTCTGGCTTCGATCTGGAATCTCGTCAAAAAAACAATTTCCCGCAAAAACGCCAAGTCGCAGAGCGAAGAACTCTCCACTCTCCACTCTCCACTCTCCACTTTTGCGCTGGCGTGGCTGCTCGTGCCGCTTGTCTTTTTCTCGATCTCAGGCTCGAAACTTCCCGGTTATATTTTGCCCGCATTGCCTGCCGCGCTCATTTTGACGGCGGAATATGTTTGGCGATTTGCTGAAAAGAGCGCGAAACGGCGAATTGTTTTGCAAATCGCTGCCCTTCTGATGCTGGTCGGTGTTGCCGTTCTTTCGCAATTCTTTATCACTAGATTTCTGCACGAAGAAACCGTCAAACATCTGGTTGACAGGGCAAATTCACAAGGCTACACGAGCGAAAAGATCCTGAACCTGCACACGATCTCGCATTCGGTAGAATTTTACGGCGCGGAACGATTGGTGCGCGATAATGACGGCAAGCAAAAACGGCTTTTCGGCGTGACAGAGGTCGTTGATGAAATGAACCGCGAAAACACGCGGCAGATACTGGTCCTGATTCCGCTTGTTTATCTGAATTATTTAACGAAAAGCGATCTGGTCGAAACAGAGGTTTTGGACAACAACGGTGAATTGGCGATTGCTTTGGTCAAAGCTAAATAACCTCAAAGAATTTTTGCCCACGAAACACACTAAAAACACTAAAAATAAAAAGAATTTTAATTTTTTCGAATATGCGCGTGTGTTTCGTGGGCAGTAATTCTTAAAATCTTTGTCGCGGGTCAGTCAATTGCCATTTCGTTCGCGTATAAGCGATGCGAAAGCCGTTTTTTTCGGCGTTTCTTTGCGACGAAGAACCGGGCAATGCGCCCATCGTCGCTAATTCACAGCCTTGCGATTCGGCGAATTTCAAACGCGCATCAAGCAAAGCATTTTGTGCGCCGTTTCGACGACCTTCGGGAACGGTGCTGGCGCCCGCGAGGATTGCGACCTTGTCATAAATAAACAACATTCCGGCGGAAATTGCTTTGCCGTCAAGCTCGGCGAGAAATGGAAAGCCGCCTTCGGTTGCCGCGCTGATCTGCCCGAATTGAAAAAAGAAATCGGCCAGACCTTCGCCTTCGGTTGACCAACCGTTAGCAGAGGTCTGCGCCCAAAGTTTTTCTTCGCCTTTTTCGATGATGCGAGTTTTGATATTCGGATTTAGCGGCAGAACAAGCGAGTTTGCGGCTTCGATTTCCTGAAACATAACACTCGTTGATTCAATCGGGCAATAACCGCGTTCATTGAGTAAAGCCATTAACGAAGCATCTGCCAACGGCGAAACCTCGTGAAAGACGGGCGCTTCGTGTTTTTTGAAAAACGCTTCGAGTTCGCTCAGTTCTTTGTCCGTTATTGCATCAAAAACGCCGAGTCCGAAAGTCTGTGTGCAGGGCGATTCGATGCCGTCGAACATCGCCCGCGCACCCGCGACCTCGATCCATTCTGCGCCGCTGTCGGGAAACATTTTTGCCCGTGATTCAACGAAAGCGGCGTTGGCGCGGGCTTCCGTAAGTTCAAGTTTTTGCGATAATTTGCGGTCTGAAAAAATCATTATTTATTTTGCAATCTTCATTGAATACAAAATTGCCGAAAAGGTGTTCCGCTGCTTTTCAAATTCATTTCCTTTGGTCGAAAGAATTATGTTAATTTGTTGATTTTGCCCTTGATAATTGCGAAAGGCGATCCATTGATGGCGCCGCGGACCGCTTTTGTCTTCGGGCATCGTTTCAACCCATTCGACGCCTTTGATACCGTCAATTTCCAGATAACGCGCATTTTCGTATTTGCCGTTCTTAAGCTGTTCAAGCGAACTGTCGTAAGTTCCTTTAAGGCTTAACTCGGAAGGGAAATTTGCCGCCATCGTCGAAATGGTGCCGATCAAAAAGCCGGTTTTCGGCGAACCGTACATAAATGATTCTTTTTTAACATTCATTTTCGACCAACCTTTCGGCAATTTCCACGCGATGCCCTGATCGTCCCATTTAACTTCGTCCGCGTTGTCTGAGATAGATTGTTGTTGGTCGGAAAGTTTTGGTTTTTCAGTCTTTTCGGCATTCTTGGTTGTTGAAGAATTGCTCGACGTATTTGCCGAAGTATTTGAATTGGATTCGGTCGAACTTTGCAGCTGTTTTATCCTTTCACTCAAATTGCAGAATGAAAGTGCGAAAAAAAGCGTGCCCAGCGAAATTAAAAGTTTCATCAAATTCTCTCCTTTGCGTAAATTAAGATCTTTCTATTGTCGTCGTAAATACTCTCAAACACCAATGCTATTTTTAAATCTCCTATTTCTCATCTAATTTCAATTCGGCTTAGAAAAGTGTAAAAAATAACTTATAACTCATGTTACGCAGTTTTGATTTCAGCCGCGTTGAGGCGGCTTCCCGCGCTTCGCGGCGATTAGCCACGTCATTTATGCATTAGTATCTACACAAGTCTAAAAGGCTTGTTTTCAGCCTCGAAGAGGCGAAATATAATAGCCCAATGCGGAGCGTTGGGTGGCGGACGGCAAATTTTCAAGCCCTGCAAGGGCGACATCCGCCGATTGCGCCCTTGCAG
>JANPDZ010000682.1:0-7431 GCA_031431735.1 Acidobacteriota bacterium
GTCCGCAGGAGATGGAGGAGGAGTTGCGGCATTTCGTGGCGGTGCTGGCGGGATTTTTTATACTGACCGTCATCCTCACGCAGCCGATGTCGAATCAAGCCGCCGCGCTTGTTGTATTGCCCGTCGCGATCAAAACGGCGGTTGTTCTCGGACTCAATCCGCGAACATTTGCCGTTGCCATCACCTTTGCCGCGTCGTTTTCGTTCATCACACCGCTCGAACCGGCCTGTGTTTTGGTCTATACGCCCGGACGCTACAAGTTTATGGATTTCGTGCGTGTCGGCACGATTCTGACAATCGTCGTCTTTATCGTCGCCATACTTTTAGTTCCTATATTTTGGAAACTCTGATTTTGCAAAGACAGTGCCTCAGTAATCAGTTATTTTCACAGTAAACGAAAAAATAAGGACTGGAGCGCTGGGCATCCCCGGCTTGCCTGAGCGCAGGGCGCGAAAATAGCTTTTGTGAGCCTCGTGCCGTCGAATTTAACAAGGCTTTTTCGCGTTGAAGCAACGCTCATGGCAAGCAAGGATGCTCGCGCTCCAGTCTTTAGGCCTTAGTTTTCTTTGAAAATAACCTATTACTGACGCATTACAACTTTTTCACTTTTTCACTTTTTACACAGCTGCCGTCGAAATTTCGTCCGAATCTTCGGTCAGTGAATCATTAACGAGTTTGTCCTGTTCGAGATGATGAATCGCGTAAGAACCGGTCGCGGGCGAAGCCGAGGCGGCGCGTCCGACATAACGCAAACTCAAATTGCCTTTGATCTCGCGCAGACGCGCTTCGACAAACGTCCAGCCGCCCATATTTTGGGGCTCTTCCTGCGTCCAGAAAAGCTCAGTTGCATTTTCGTAGGAAGCGAAAACTTCCTGTAATTTCGATTTCGGGAACGGGTAAAATTGTTCCAATCGAACGATCGCGACGCGTTCGTCCGTCGCGTCGCCGCGTCCTGCGTCGAGATCGTAATAAACCTTGCCCGAACATAAAACGATGCGTTTGACTTTTGATTTATCCGAAATGCGCGCGTCTGTTATGACGGGTTGAAATCCGCCGTTGGTTAATTCTTCAACCTTCGAACTCGCCGCCGGAAGCCTCAGCAAACTCTTTGGAGTCATCACGATCAACGGACGCACCGTTTCCTGTTTGACCTGTCGGCGAAGAAGATGAAAATACTGCGCCGGAGTCGTCGGATAGCACACCTGCAGATTATTTTCCGCGCAAAGCTGTAAATATCTTTCCAAACGCGCTGAAGAATGTTCCGGTCCCTGACCTTCGTAGCCGTGCGGCAATAACATTACGAGCCGGCATTTCTGCTGCCATTTGTCTTCTGATGCAGAAATGTATTGGTCAATGATGACCTGTGCGCCGTTTGAAAAATCGCCGAATTGCGCTTCCCACATCACGAGCACGTCGGAAGCATTAAAAGAATAGCCGTATTCAAAACCGAGCACCGCATTTTCCGAAAGGGAACTGTCATAGACCTGAAATCGTGCCAGAGGGTTTTCGTCCGACCGCAGATCGCCGAGCGGCGACCACATCGCGCCGTTGATCGTGTCATACATCAGCGCGTGGCGTTGCGAGAAAGTTCCGCGTCCCGAATCCTGTCCGCTGAGGCGAACCCGTTTGCCTTCCAAAACGAGCGATCCGAACGAAATCGCTTCGGCAAATCCCCAATCCATCGGCACTTCGCCGGCTCCCATTTTGGCACGACGCGCAAGCTGTCCGACCATCTTCGGGTTGATCTGAAAATCTGCGGGAACGAGCGAGATCTTTTCCGAAATGGTTTGCAGTGCCTCTTTTGTGATCGGCGTTTCCAGAATATTCGAACCGTCTTCTTCGGCCGCGTGTGCGGCAAGTTTGGCGCGTTTCGGGTTCTCGGTCGCGATCTGTTTGGCGCGCTGGAGAATACCTTCGTATTTGGCGATCACGCCGTCGGTCATTGCCTTCAAATCTTCTTCGGAAATTACGTTTTCACGAATCAACCGTTGGGCGTAAAGATGGCGCGTTCCGGGATGCGCTTTGACGCGGGCATACATGACGGGTTGCGTGTAGCTCGGTTCGTCGCCTTCGTTATGACCGAGACGGCGAAAACCGACGACATCCAAAACGACATCTTTATTAAATTCCTGACGATAATCGAGCGCGATCCGGGCGACGCGAAAAGCGGCTTCGGGATCGTCGCCGTTGATGTGAAAGATCGGCGTTTGTGTAATCTGCGCGGCATCGGTCGAATAGATCGAACTGCGCGAGGCTTCGGGCGATGTCGTAAAACCGATCTGATTGTTGATGACGATATGAATCGTGCCGCCGGTTCGGTAGCCGCGTAAATTGGCGAGTTGCAAGGTTTCCATAACGATCCCTTGTCCGGCAAAAGCCGCGTCGCCGTGCAGGAGAACGGGCAAAATACGGTCGTGAACGCTGTCGCGCAAGGATGCGTCGGCTTCTTCGCCCTTGAGCAATTCATCTTGCCGCGCCCGCGCCATTCCTTCGACGACCGGATCAACAAATTCAAGGTGCGACGGATTCGAAGAAAGAATGATCTTGATGTCCTTACCGCCGATCGTTTGGCGCGTTCCGATCGCGCCCTGATGATATTTGACATCGCCTTCGTCAGCCGGAAAACTCGGGTGCGATGTGCCCTCGAAAATCGTAAAAATGCGCTCCGCCATCGAATAATCAACGATGTTCGAGAGAACATTAAGCCGTCCGCGATGCGCCATTCCCATAAAAATTTCTTCAACGCCTTTTTCCGAAGCGTTTTCGACCAATTGGTCGAGCATCGGAATGACAGTTTCACAGCCTTCGAGCGAAAAGCGTTTTTGTCCGAGATATTTTTTATGGATAAATTGCTCAAGCTGTTCGGCTTCGATTAGTTTGACAAGCAGAGCTTTTTTGATCTCAACCGGGAGCGGTTCGATGTCAACAAACTGTTCGCGCACTTGTCGGCGAATCCATTCTTTTTCTTCCTTGCTTTGAATATGGCGGTATTCGATGCCGACCTTGCCGCAATAGGCTTTGCGCAAAATATCCAGAATGCGTCTGAGTGTTGCGGTTTTTTCGCCGTGCAGACCGCCCGTGATAAATTCGCGGTCGAGATCCCAGATCGTCAGACCAAAATTTTCAAGATCGAGTTCCGCCGCGCGGTATGAAGTCATATTGAGCGGGTCAATATCGGCAAGCAAGTGTCCGCGAATCCGATAGGCATTGATCAGCTGCAAAACATTCGCCTGTTTTTCGGCTTGTTCGCTGGCGCGGTCGCTGCCGAAAAGCGACGGATTATGATCCTCTGCCCAACGCATCGGCGGATAATTGATTTCCAGATCCGCGAAGATCTCGTTGTAAAAGTTATGTTGTCCGGTAATGAATTCGTGAATTTTCGCCAAAAACAAACCGCTTTCCGCGCCTTGAATAACGCGATGGTCGTAGGTCGAAGTGATCGTGATGATCTTGCTGATGCCGAGCATCGAAAGTGCACCGGCGGTCATCGCCTGATATTCAGCTGGATATTCGATTGCGCCGGTCGCGATGATCGCGCTTTGACCCGACATTAGACGCGGACTTGAAGCAATTGTGCCGAGCGTTCCCGGATTGGTTAGCGAAATCGTCGTGCCTTGAAAATCCTTGATCTCCAACTTGCCGTCGCGCGCCTTTTTGACCTGTTGGTTGTAAGCGGCGAAAAATCCGGCAAAATTCATTTTGTCCGAGCCTTTGATATTCGGCACCAGAAGGTTGCGCGAGCCGTCTTTTTTCTCGACATCAATTGCAATCCCGAGATTCACGCTGTCGTGCTGAAGACGCGACGGCGCGTTGTTGATAAAGCCGTAACCGACATTCATCTGCGGATAAAATTTGATTGCTTTGATGATCGCCCAAGCGATGAGATGCGTAAAAGAAACTTTGCCGCGCCCTGCGACTTGCAGATGTTCATTAATAATTCGCCGGTTTTCTTCCAAGACCTTGACGGGCAGATTGCGAAACGTCGTCGCCGTCGGCACGGTCAAACTCAGCTCCATATTTTCGACGATCTTTTTCGCAACGCCCGTGATCGGTTTGACATCAATATCTGCGCCGAGCGCGATTGCCGCCTGTTCTTTGACGGCGGGCGGCGTTTCAACGCTGACGGCTGGCGCATGAGGCGTCGAATCGCCCGGAATTGTTGCGGCTGTTGGTTGTTCGGTGCCGCCCTCAAGCGGCGAAACGCCGTCCAACAATTCGCCGAAAAATGTCCGCCACGATTCGTCAACCGAATTCGGGTCTGATTTGTAACGGCTCAATAAACCTTCGACATAACTGGCATTCGCGCCGAAATTCTCGGCAATGTATTCGGATATATTATTTATGTGTTCGCTCAATTTTTATGACCTCATTTATACACTTCGGATGTAATCAATAATTTTAGCGCAAAAGCAAATAAAACATAAGCGGGGCAAAAGATTTACCCAAAACGCGAAAAGAAAAAAAAGGTCAAGCCCGAAGACTTGACCTTGAGTCGAGGAAACGATAAACGAACAGACATTGTGAGTATGATGAGAAAATTTACGGAGCCGGCAACATACCTACGGTATTATCGCCCAACCACGTCGCCAGCGCGTATGCGCCGCCGTCCGAGACGAGAACACCGTCCGAGACGAGAACGCCGTCCGAGACGAGAACACCATCAGAAACCAAAACGCCTTGTCCGTTGACAAACGGTGTCGGACTGCTCCCCATCGCGTTGGTACTCATATAAAGCGTTCCGTCGGAAACCAACACGCCGTTGCTGTTGATTTTGATCGCGCCTTGATAAAGATTCAAAGTGCCGCTTGTTAAGGTCGTGGATTTAGTCAAACTGCTTCCCGAAAAAGGAGTTCCATCACTCACCAAAACGCCGCTGGCATACATTTTTTGATATTTAACCATCAGGTCGTCGCCATAGAGAAAACCGAAATTGGTGATCACGCCTTTGCCCCAATAGCACGTTTCACCGGCGATCGTGCTGGCTTGCGGATTCGGCAGAGCAGCCGAAAGGAGAGCCGAACCGTTGGTTGTCGGAATCGTGGTCTTGACTAATTTAGCAATTCTAGCCGCGCCGTCAATATTCAATTCGCCCGCGCCCTGTTCCAGAGTGTTGTAGTTTTTCATCGGTTGTGCCGAATACATCAAAATCGCTTTGACCAGGCTTGGCGAAAGATTCGGACGAATTTGCAGCATCAGCGCGACCGCTCCCGAAACGACCGGAGCCGCCATTGATGTTCCGCTGCAATACTGATAACCCTTTAGATTTACGCCGCCGCCCGAATTGACATATTCGGTTACTCGCAGCGAAGGATAGTCAGTTACCAATTTGTTTTTGTAATAGATCCAACCCGTCGCGGGATCGGTAACACCGTTTCCTAAAGATTCCGGCGCAATCAGTTTATTACCCGGCGCAACCAAATCGGGTTTGATCAGATTGTCATATTTTCTGGCGCCGTTGGTCAAAGTTTTGTAGCCGCGCGTCGGACCTCGTGAGCTAAAAGTGGCAATCGTATCATCGGAACGAATATCCGTGCCGTAAGTGTTGACCGCGCCGACCGTGATCACCGAAGGCTCGATTCCGGGCGAACCGATACCGCCGTAAGTTTTATTGCCAAGAGCATCTTTGCCGTAGTTGCCGGCAGACGCAACGACCACGATTCCGGCATTAAAAGCACGCCGTGCCGCCTGACACAACGGATCGGTGGTATAAGAATCTTTCGGTCCCGTGCCGAGGCTGAGATTCATTACGCGAATGTTGTAAGTTGCTTTATTGGCAATTGCCCAATCAATCGCCGCAATTACGTTGCTCGCAGTTCCTTTGCCAAGATCATCTAGAACCCTTAAATTCAGCAGATTTGCGCTCGGTGCCGTGCCGTTATAATAGCCTGAGTAGTTGTTGCTGAAAATATCGTTTCCTGAAGCGAGTCCGGCAACGTGAGTGCCGTGTCCATATTTATCCGACGTGTCGGTGTTGCCCGTCAGAAACGATTTGTTATAAACAACCCGCGAAGTAATCAGAGGTTTGAAATCAGCGTGGTTGGCTTCAATTCCGCTGTCGAGAATGGCAATCCCGATACCATTGCCGCCGATTGTCGTATTGGCAATCAATGCCCGCACCAACGATGCGCCGGTGGTCGTTTCGATGTGTCCGGTAGCTTGAGTTTCACGGTCAGGCGAGATATAGGCGACATTTTCGTCGGTGATGAGTTCACGAATTTTTGAAAGCGGCAAATCAGCACTGACGAGACCGAGATTGTTGAATGATTTTTTTAATTGACCGTTCAAACTCTGTAATCTTGATTTGACCGATAAAGCGCGGGATTTGTTCACTCGAACTTCCTGGGCAAACATTTGAACTTTTACGTCTTGACTGACTTCATCGCCAAGAAAATTGTTGATTTCTGTCGCAGGTTTGAGCTGAATGATAACTCGCTGAGTTTCATCACTTCTGAAACCGTATGATAAATCATCGACGCTTTCCTGCAGATCAGGCGCGATTTTGGTTTTTACAAAATCTATTTGCTCGTCTTGTTTTTCTTTTGAAACTTCTTCGCTCTTATCATTTTTGAACGATTGCGCAAAGATGCTGAAAGACATCATCTGCATTGAAATTGCAAAAAGTATCAACGCGGCAAAAGTTTGTTTGAAGTTAAGTTTTTTGAACATATTTTTCACCTATTTGTCGTAATCTAAATTCAGGAGCCGCCTTGTCGGTCTTAGATATAGCAATGACCGTGCCAGAAGATTAAATGAAGCAATAACAAGAGTTGTGCGGGAATGTGAAGATGCTTTTCGATGGTTATGAGTCAGGTTGAATGACCGATTCTGTCATTTTGACCGAATGCGGCATCGCAGGGTTAATTCCGCCCGGAAGCGATAACTTCAATGTGGTGTACCGGTAATACGTCAGTATTAAGTTTTGGCGACTTGAGCAGAGCGCATTGGCGAATAGCCTGAACGCACTTTGGATCGATTGAAAATCCAAAATCCAAAATCTAAAATCCAAAATTTGGATCTACTGAGAGTAGATTTTAATTGTCTTTCAAATGTTTAGTGATGTTTAGAAAAAACGAAGTAAGTTCAGAATGCACGCCTACAGTTTGGCAACCGCGAGGCGCACGCGAGGCGGTTGAGTGGTCGGGAAAGTAAGATTTTCAACCCGGGAAAGCGACTGCCTTGCTTCGCTCGCAGTCAGACAAACTAAGGAACGTGTAAAAAATAACTTATAATGATCGTTTAGAGGCTCGGTCTCTGACCGCCGGGCAACGCGGTTTTGAGAGCGGCTACTTAACGATTTAAGTTTCTTTTTCTGTTATAACTCATGTTTCGCTCTAAAATAATGTCAGTTAGACAAAAGCTAAATACTAGAACTATCGTATTTGCAACACTTAAAATTTGATGTGTTTTGTTTAACAAAACTATTTTTTCAGA
>JANPDZ010000683.1:0-4917 GCA_031431735.1 Acidobacteriota bacterium
TCTATTCAACCCGCGGCGACAACAAAAAAGCGATTCCGTATCTCGAACGCGCCGCCGGAATTTTCCCGCCGAATAAAACACCGAAAACCGAAGACGCGGTTTTATTGACCGCCTTGACACGCGCTTATATCGGCGAACAAAGAAAAAAAGAAGCCGAAAAACTGATCCCGTTGATTGAAAAGCTCAGTTCGCAAGACATCCGTATTTTATTTACGTTGGGTTTGATTGAGGCTGAACTCGGAAATTATGAAAAAGCCGCCGCAGTTTTTGAAAACGTCAACAGTCAGCGTCCAAATTTGACGGACGTTTTATACAATCTCGGCATTGCTTATTTCAATTTAGACAAATTGGCGGAGGCACAAAAAGTGTTGCTCGAAGCCGTCAATTTGAATCCGAATCAACCCGAATTTTATTATCGCTTGGGGTTAATATCATCGGCGCAAAAAGACAGTGATGCGGCAGTCAGTTATTGGCTCAAAGCACTTGAATTAAAATCTGATTATCACGAATCAGATTTTCTGATTGGTGAGGAACTGTTAAAAAACAAAAAGGTTTCGGGCGCATTGCCTTTTTATCAAAAAGCGGCACAGCTCCAACCCGACCGGGTGCTTTATCAACTTCGTCTGGGCGTGACATATTTTCGTCTTCAGCAATACAGTGATGCGCGAAAAGTTTTTGAAAGGGTTTTGGTCAAATATCCGAATGATGCAAATTTTAATTACTTGAAGGGTTATATGGCTCGTGCCGAAGGATTATTTGATGAAGCAATTACAAGTTTTGAAAAGGTTTTAAAGGTTAATCCCAATAATCCGGATGTTTTGGCAAGTATCGGTTATATTGCGCTCGAACGAGGCGAACTCGAAAAAGCCGAACAAATTTTTCGGCAGACGATTAAACTCGACCCGAAAAATTTTCCTGCCTTTTACGACTTGGGAAGATTACTCAATCGTCAGAAAAAATACTCGGAAGCGGTTCCGATACTGGAAAAAGGCGCGGCTTTGAGCGAGACCGATCCCGGACTTCGGTATCAGCTTTTCATTGCCTATACGCGTTTGAAGCAAAAGGAAAAAGCGACCGCCATGTTTGCGGAATTTAAGCGATTGGAAAAGATTTACAATACAGGTTCAGGGTCTTCGACATCTGCCGATCAAATTCGTGATTTGCCGAATTCGATTGAGCAGAAACAGCCTTAATGAGAAATCAATGAAAATAATTTTTCAGGTAAAATTTGTTGGTTTAATGATTTTGGGTTTGACTTTTTTTGTCTTTGGACAAAACGCACCAATGGTATTAAAAGTTGAGCCGCCGAATTGGTGGGCGAATCATTCGATGGGTACGGTGCGTCTGCTTGTGCGCGGCGCAAATTTTCAAAATGCAAAAGTTGTTTCAAAAAACGCTGCCTTAAAAGTTTCAAATATACGAGTCAACAGTCGCGGCGATTATTTGTTTTTTGATGTCACAATTCCGAAAACAGCCAAAATCGGCAAATATGATTTCGAAGTTTCGACCGTGAAAGGCAAAACGATCGTGCCGTTTGAAATTCTTGCGCCGCTTGACGCAAAAACGAATTTTCAGGGCATTACTAATGACGATGTGATCTATCTGATAATGACCGATCGTTTTGCAAATGGTGACGCTTCAAACGACGCCGGTGCCGACCGCACGAATTCGCGAATGTGGCACGGCGGCGATTTTCGCGGCGTGATCAATCATCTCGATTATTTAAAAGAACTCGGCATCACGGCGATCTGGCTGACGCCTTGGTATGACAATACGGACGACATCACGACCTGCGACAAACCGTGGTGTCCGATGGCGAGTTATCACGGCTACGGCGCGATTGATTATTACGGCGTCGAAAATCATTTCGGCTCATTTGCAGATTTACGCGAACTTATCGAAAAAGCTCACAAACAAGGCATCAAAGTGATTCAAGACCAGGTTGCCAATCACGTCGGATTCAAACATCCGTGGATGAAAGCTCCGCCGCTCGAAAATTGGTTTCCGCCATTTACCCAGAACAGTTTTAATAATTCCATCTTGCTCTCACCGAATGCGTCGCAAGCCGAAAAAGATAATTTGCTGAAAGGCTGGTTCGATTTTACATTGCCCGATATGAATCAGGACGAGCCGGAAGTCGCAAAATATGAAATTCAAAACGCGCTCTGGTGGATCGGCGCGACCGGTATTGACGGCATTCGGCAAGATACGATTCAATATATGCCCCGAAAATTTATCCGCGATTGGTCGGGCGCGATTTTACGGCAATACCCGCGCTTTTATATGGTTGGCGAGGTTTTTGAAGAAGATTCGGCGCAAACTTCGTTTTTTCAAGGCGGAAAAACGGGTTGGGACGGCATTGACACGCGCCTTCCAAGCGTTTTCGATTTCAAACTCTGGCGCACTTCGCAGGAAGTCTTCACGGGCAAGAAACCGGCGCGGGCTTTGCGGGATGTTTTGAAATACGACGGTCTTTACCCAAACGTCAACAATGTCACCGTGCTGGCGAACAATCACGACACCGACCGTTTTATGAGTCTGCCCGGCGCAACGCTCGAAGGTGCAATGCTCCACACGGCGTTTGTGCTCGCCACACGCGGCATTCCGCAGCTTTATACGGGCGAAGAACTGGCGATGACCGGCGGACATGACCCGGACAACCGCAAAGATTTTGTTGGCGGTTTTGCGGGTGATTCGGCGAATAAATTTACAAAGGAAGGCAGAACATCGGACGAGCAGAAAATGTTCGATTGGACGCAGCAATGGGTTGCGACACGAAAAAAATATCCGGCTTTGAGTGAAGGGAAAACGATAGATGTTTTCTACAATGAAAATATTTATGCTTTTCGGCGGGTAAAAGGTAACAATGATATTTTGTTTATCTTTAATGCAAGTGACAGTAACCAATCTGTTTCGTTTGACAGAACGCTGATAAATGCCGTTGATAAAGGATGTTACACGAGTGTTTTGGTAAATGTAACAACCGGATTGCCGAATGGCGGAACTTGTCCCGACGCCGGAAGCAACAAGGTTGAGTTTACAATAAATGGCAAATCCGTCATTGCTGTTAAGTTTTTCAACCTAACAGTTTTATCAAGCGATTGAAAATGAAAAAATGGTTAATCAGAATTATAAGCAGGTGAGCATAAGTTTTACGACATTTTGTTCTTCGTTCAGAGTCCACGCACAAGCCGTGTGCCCGCCAGCGAAGCGCGGCGGGCAATCAAACTAAAGTTTGGACTCTGAACAAAGCAAAATACTTGATTACTTATGCTCACCTGTTTAGTTGGTTTACTTTTAACTATTTTCGTGAGTATGTCACTAGTTTTTTATATTGGATAAATTGAAAAATCTGTGATTACAAAATACGCGAGCAACGAAAATTTGAAAACCATCAAGGCGGATTGGAAAGGCGTACCAGTTGATGAAAAGGGCAGATTCGTCAATCACGAATTTCCTTTTCTGCCGCAGGTTTCGAAGATGCTCAAATGGACTTTGAGCATCAATCCGCAACGCGAAGAAAAGAAAAACGATACCGCACGGCTTGAAATCAAAGACCCGACGGCATTCTTAAATAGTGAAAAAGACGGCATTTTGTGGCTTGGGCACGCTTCGTTTTTTATTCGCCTCAATGGAAAGAATATTTTGCTCGATCCGGTTTTCGGCGAACCGCGATTTTTGAAACCGCTCGTCGTGATGCCATCGCCGATCGAGAAGATCAAAGCCGTTGATTACGTTTTGTTGTCGCACGATCACCGCGATCACGCGGACGAAAATTCGATCCGTGAGCTTGCCCGAAAGTTTCCCGCAGCGCGCTTTTACGGCGGTTTGCGGATGGAAGAACTGCTTCGGGATTGGATCACGCCGACCAATGAAGTGCAAACGGCGGGCTGGTTTCAGCAATACAACTTGCCGGACAAGAACGTGAAAATTTCGTTTCTGCCGGTTCGCCATTGGTGCAAACGCGGAATTTTTGACACGAATCACATACTCTGGGGCGGTTATGTCATCGAAGGCGCGGGCAAAACCATTTATTTCAGCGGCGATTCGGGCTTTGGCTCGCATTACAAGGAAACGGCGGAAGTTTTTCCCGAAATTGATTATTTTCTGATTGGTATCGGCGGATATAAACCGCGCTGGATGATGGAGGAAAATCACAACACGCCCGAAGAAGCGGTCAAAGCATTTACGGACGCAAAAGCGAAAATGCTTGTGCCGATGCACTACGGACGTTTTGATATGGCGGACGAACCACCGGGCGAACCGCTCAGATTATTAAACGAAGCGGTGATGGAACAAGGTTTAAGCGATAAAATAAAGCCGCTTGTGCTGAATGAAAGTTTTTATTTTTAATTAACGCAAATGAACACAAATTACGCAAAGTTCTAAGCGCAAGCGGCTCGAATTTTTCTATGAACGATAGCTTTATTCTGAATTAGCTGATAGCTGGAAGCTTATAGCTTTGAGCTAATTTCATGAAACTCGTTTTATCGCGCATCTTGATATAAGATTTATGCCGGCAAAATTTCTAAAAACTGATTACGCGATTTCGGAAAAGCAAAAGTTTGAATTTCGTCAAAACGGTCATATTTTACTTCCTGAAGTGGCAAACCCGGACGAAATAAAAATATTTCAGCCGGCGATCAAAAAAACAAGCACCAGGTTCAATACCGAAACGCGAAGTCTAGAAGATCGGGACACTTACGGAAAAGCATTTTTGCAAATTATGAATCTTTGGCGGCACGATGCCGAAGTCAAAAAATTTGTTTTTGCAAAGAAGTTTGCACAGGTTGCGGCTGATTTGCTCAGCGTTGAAAAGGTTCGGCTTTACCACGACCAGGCGTTGTTCAAAGAACCGGGCGGCGGTTACACGCCCTGGCATCAAGACCAGTATTATTGGCCGTTGGACACGGAAAA
>JANPDZ010000684.1:0-6784 GCA_031431735.1 Acidobacteriota bacterium
GCGTCCTCAAGCCGAAAATTCAAGCGATTGGCGATCGCCAGAACTTGATAAGCATTTGCCGAATCGGGCGCGAGTTCGACCGACTTTTGCGCGAGCCGGATCGCTTCCGTGCCGTATTTGACATTGATATAAAATTTTGACAGATCAAGGATCTGAGCAGCATTTGCGCCGATCTTTTCCTCGATCATCTTGACGATATCAAACGCCGCGCCGCGTTGTCCGAGGGAATCGAGATTGAGCGGGAAACCCAGGATCACTTTGGTAAAAAGATCATCGGGAACCGGTGTCGGCGCTTCCGTCAGGGCGAGTTTGAAGAGGTCAATGCCGGCTTGTGTTTCGCCGGCGCGTAATTTTTCATCGCCGAGCTGGGCGCGCGCGCTGACAATCAAACCTTGAGCACGGACAATTTCGGTTGAAGCCGGAAAGTTTTTGATAAAGGTCTGCAACGCCGCGATTCGCTCAGTCGCGTTTAAAATCGCGCGGGCTTTTTCAAACTCTTCCGTCTCAGTGCCGAGCTTGGGCGCAACCGTTTTTGTTGGTTTCGGAGTCTTTTTCGGAGTCGGTTTCGGAGTTTGCCCGAAAACGGTGAGTGAAAATATGATCAGAAAAAAAAGAATTGCTAAATTTTTCATAACGCCTTGTATAATGGTGAATGGTGAATGATAAATGGTGAATTGAAATTTTTTCCGATGATATGACATTTATCATTTATCATTCATCATTCATCATTCACCATTAATCACCCCTTTTCTCAAAATAATAACACGAAATTGCAATTATCCGCTTGCGGTTTTATGCTTCAAGCTATGAACGAACTCGACGAAGTTTGGGAAATGATGCTTGCCGAAGCCGCCAAAAACCCGCAATCGAACGACGGGCTTGCCGAATTCATCGCGGTCAAAACCGCCAACGACGCGCTTCGTGAAACTTCCGTGAAATGGCTTTTTGAGACAATGCAGGAAGTTGCCGCTCACGCCAACCGCAAAAACGCCGATATTTCAATCGAAAAATCCGATTCGCACCGTTTTTCTTCCGCCAATTCAAGCTATGTCGGCTCGCTTTTAAAATTTCGTCAAGGAGTGAGATGTCTGACAGTCGAAGCGGGTTGGACGCGTTTGCCCGGCGACGGTTTTATGCGCGGAAACGCGCTCGCCGTTGCCCGCCTGACACACTTCGGAATTACCAAGGCGAACGCCGAACTTCATCTGATCAAATTTGAAGACCGCCCGCGCTGGTTCACGGTCGGCGAAGATAGTCTGCGGATCTCGTTCGAACTAAAGGATTTGATCAATCATTTTCAGATATTTCTCGGCGTTATTTAGTGCAAAGTGCAAAGTGCATAGTGCATAGTTAAGAACTAAAAACTATGCACTGTGCACTGTGCACTTTGCACTTTCCATAACCCCGTTACACATTTTGAAAATTGTCGTGTAAAATAATAATAATTTAATATAGATTTAAAGGGGATTTTTTAATAAACGTGAAAGTAGAACTTGAAAAGCTGGTAAATTTACAAATTACCGATACCAACATCAGAAAATTAAAAACAGCGATTGAAACGGCAGACGAGAGGCGTGCAAGTATTGAACAAGAGTTTGAACAGCACGCCTCTTCTATTCGCGAGATACAGGCAAACCGCGACACTCTGCGCGAAGAACGCGCCGAATTGGAAAAACAAATTGCCGAAAACAAAATCTATCTCGAACGCGCCGACCGCAATCTGAAACATTCGCAAAACCAAAAAGAATACGAAACCGCGATGCGCGAAACCGATTCGCTTCAAAAGCAGATCGGCACACTCGAAACGCAGGCACTCGAAAAAATGACGGCGATCGAAGAACTCGAAAAGACGCTCGAAGAACGCGCCGAAGAGATCAATGGCCTCGAAGCAAAACGCGATGCGGCGTTGACTGTTTTTGACAAGAAGCTCGCCAAAGCCAAAAAAGAATTTGACAGCGAAACCGTCAAACGCCAAAAGGTTTTCGTGACATTGCCAAAAAATCTGGCAACCGTCTATGACCGCTTTGCCCAACGCAGTCGCGACGGAATCGCGGTCGCCGAAGTCATCAACAGCTCGTGTAGCGCGTGTCATATCGCCTTGCGTCCACATATGCAAATGGAAGTCCGCCGCGGCGACAAGATCATCACCTGCGAAAGCTGTTCGCGGATTCTCTACATTCTGCCCAAAGACAAAGAATCCGAAGCAGCGGCAAAATAATTGTTTTCAAAGAGCGAATAAAAAGGACGACCGAAAAAAGCGGTCGTCCTTTTTTGTTTTGAAACACTTGCCTGTAAAATGTAATTCAATTAACTTAAAGGCAATATGTTTGAAGAAACGAAATTATTAAATATCCAACAGGCGAGTATTTGGGCAACCGAACACCTCGGCAAAACCGTTACGCCTTCAAATATTTCTTATCTCATAAACTACGGCAGAATCAACAAAATCGGCGATAACGGAAACACTTTTGTTGCCAAGCAGGATTTAATTGATTATTACGAAACCAATCAGCGCGAAACCGTCTGGAAAAAACAACTTGGCGCAGATTCGAATTGGGCTTTATCATTCGACCAATACACCGAATCGCAAACGACCAAACACGTTCACCGCCTTCATCCGTATAAAGGAAAATTTATTCCGCAACTCGTCGAATATTTTCTTGACGGTCATACCGATAAATTCAAAACCGAAACCTTTTTCAAAAAAGGCGACATCGTGCTTGACCCGTTTTGCGGCAGCGGAACAACGCTCGTGCAAGCTAAAGAATTAGGCATAAATGCTATCGGAATAGATATTTCGGCTTTCAATGCTTTGATTTCAAACGTCAAAATTCAGGACGTAAATTTTACTGATTTGGCGACACAATTAAACGATCTAACCTGGTATTTGAAAAACTTTGTCGCTGAAACAAGACACATTGATTTTGAAAATAACCTCGCCGAATTTCTTAATAAATACAACGGCGAATTTTTCCCATCGCCGGAATTTAAGATTAGAGCGAGAAGCAAAGATTTTGACGAAAAGGAATACACGCGTAAGCACGAAGCCGTCGTTTTGCAAAAATTCAATGAAACGGTTTCCGATTTCGCCATCAAAATAAAACAGGACGCGCAAGGTAGATTTCTTGATAAATGGTTTGTTCAATCCGTCCGTGATGAAATTGATTTCGTCGCCGATTTAATCAAAAAAGTCGAAAACGAGCAAACTAAAAAGATTTTGACCGTTATCCTGAGCCGGACGATTCGCAGTTGCCGCGCCACGACTCACGTCGATTTAGCAACTCTGGTCGAACCTGTGACGACAACCTACTATTGCGCGAAACACGGTAAAATTTGCAAACCTTTGTTTTCAATCGTTTCGTGGTGGGAAAGATACTCGAAAGACACAATCGGACGTTTGAAGTATTTCGAGAAACTGAAAACCGACACGCATCAAGTTTGCCTCAACGGAAACTCCGAAAATCTCGATATTTTAGACGCGCTGGAAAAAGAAAACAAAGAATTTGCCAACCTTGCGCGAACCCAAAAGATCAAAGGCATTTTCTCAAGTCCGCCGTATGTCGGTTTGATTGATTACCATGAACAACACGCCTACGCCTACGACCTTTTCGGCTTTGAACGCCGCGACGAACAGGAAATCGGCGCAATGCACAAAAAACAATCCAAACAAGCGCAAGCCGATTACGCCAAAGGCATTTCAAATGTCCTGAATAATTGCAAAAGATTTCTTGCCGAAGATTTCGACATTTTCCTTGTCGCCAACGACAAATACAATCTTTACCCGCAGATTGCCGAAAACGCAGGTCTGCAAATCGTCAACCAATACAAACGCCCTGTTTTGAATCGCACCGAGAAAGATAAAGGCGCGTATTCAGAAATAATTTTTCATTTAAAAAGGAGATAATTATGGATTTTGAAGAATATGAAGACCCAATCGAATACACAATTACGGAAGACAAAATCTTTTGCGATTACGGAGATTTGAACTATGACATTGACGGCGATACCGCTATTGTTCAGGCAATTAGTGTTTATAGAACCGGACAAGGAATCGGCAGAAAACTTGTCGAATTATTTGAAGATGCAGTTATCAAGGAAAATGCTACGAATGCCTATGTTCCGGCTTCGCCAACCAAAGAAGCAGTTTCATTTTGGAAAAAAATGAATTACAAACCTTCATCCTCAGATGATAAATATTGGGCGCGAAAGATTATAAACGGTTGGCAAGAAAGTTCTTGGGAAACACCGTCCGGCGTTGTAGTAATGGAAAAAGATTTTAAGAAAAAAGGCAAAAATGTTGGCAAAAGACAACAAGAAAACCCCATAAAAACAGTTGTTAAAAAAGCCTCAATTCATTGGTGGGAACTTGAAAAACTGGATTTAGATACGATAGAAATCTGTCGTCCCTTGCGGGACTTAAAACAATAAATCCTTTTTACCCAACGATAAATCGTTGGGCTATTTACAAATGTCCCTTACGGGACTCTTATTTTTTCTAAAATAAAATGGCTTTGACACCCGAACAAATCGAAGAAACTAAAAAGTTAATTGGCGAAGTTATTACAACGCTTATGGACAGCGTGATGAATAAAGTGTTGTATAAAGACCCGTTTTTATTCGACAAATGGAAAGCTGAAAAGCCTTTGTATGCTGCTTTAGTTCCGAAAGAGATTTTTAAAGGCTCACATTTTGAACGAAGATTTGTTACACCCTTCGGCAGCGTTTGGGAAAAACTAGCCAAAGCCGTCGCCGTCAGCTACCACGGATTTGCGGTGAATTCACACGTGATAACCGGAAACGTCCCGCAAGAAAGGCTGAGAAGAATCAGCGAAGTTTTGAATCTTTTGGAACACAATGAAAAAGGACAAGAAAGAATAACGCCGCATTGGGATAAAGAACTGGCTTATATCTTGGAAGGCAACGGAGATTTGATTCCCGCGACAGTTGTTTGCGATTTATTTGTTGAGAATGTGGAGGACGAGCGAAAATTCGCTTTTGAGTTGAAAGCACCTATGCCAAACAGCGACCAGACAAAGGTAAGCAAAGAAAAAATGTTCAAACTTTACGCGATGCAGCCTCAAATCGTTACCGACGCTTTTTTCGCCTTGCCGTATAATCCTTACGGAAAACGGGAAAATTATGCGTGGAGTTTCCCTGAAAGATGGTTTCAGATGAAAACCGATCACAATGTTTTAATCGGCGATGATTTTTGGGATTTAATCGGCGGTGAAGGAACTTATCAAATGTTTATCGAGGAAATTAACAAACTCGGTTTAGAATATCGCCACCGAATCTACCGCGAATTTCTCAACATCGAACCGCCTGCTGACGATTTAGAAATCAAATTGTAAATGATTTCGCTTTTCGTTCCGTAGGAACAATCGTTAATAGCCCAACGATTTATCGTTGGGTAAAATGTGAACAAAATTTCAGTCCCGTAGGGACGAAAGAACAAAGGAGAACATCAAAATGTCCCACTCATTCGTCAATTCTCTTCATCACTGCGTTTTCAGCACCAAAGAACGCCGTCCGATGATTACGCCCGAATTACAGCCGCGACTTTTTCAATATGTCGGCGGTATCGGACGGGAAAATAAAATCAAACTTCTGTCGGCGGGCGGCGTTGACGACCACGTTCATTTATTAATTTCGATGCCTTCGACAATTTCGATTTCAAAGGCGATGCAGTTAATCAAAGGCGGTTCATCAAAATGGATTCACGAAACATTTCCTGAACATCGCCTTTTTGAATGGCAGGAAGGTTACGGCGCGTTTTCAATCGGCATTGGCGATGTCGAAAGAACAACGAATTATATTAACAATCAAGCAGAGCATCACGGAAAAATGGATTTCAAAACAGAATTTCTGATGTTTTTGAAAAAACACTATATTGAATATGACGAGCGATATATTTTTGATTGATATTTTCTTTCGTCCCTTTCGGGACTTTTACGTTTGTTCGATTTGTTCCCAACGATAAATCGTTGGGCTATTGGCAACCGTCCCTTCGGGACTATTTTTAATGCTTGGAAACCATATCTCTCTTTCTAAATTCAAAACAATTGCTATCGAAAATGTTTTGCGAATTGGTTTGAGAAATAAGGTTCTCAAATACAAGGCGCGAACTTGCCGCAATGCCTTTTCACACGCGCCTTCTCGGCACAGACCGCCTTGCGTTGTATTCATTTATTCATTCGCTCAATACAAATTTCGGGACGAGTGTTTTTGAGCCGGTTGCGGTTGCGTTGGCAAAGTCGAATTTTGCGGACGCGAAAGCACAAATCAAGGCGGGCGAATATATCAGTGAAGAAGCGTTTCGGGTGATTCAGGAAATAATGACCGATTTGACCGCCGCGCAGGGAACGCCCGACAAACAAGGCGAAATCGAACGCATCAGAGAAGTTTGCCGCGTCGGGCAAATGATAAAGGTCAAACCGACGAAGATTGATGTTTATGTCGAAGCGCACGACGGCGAAATATTTCTTTTCGATATCAAAACCGCCAAACCGAACGCGGGCGGATTCAAGGAATTTAAACGAACGCTTTTAGAATGGATTGCCGCCGTTTTAGCCGATACGCCCGACGCGCAGGTTAATTCGTTGATCGCGATTCCTTACAATCCTTATGCGCCAGAACCTTATAACCATTAGTATCTACACAAGTCAAAAACATTGATTTTAGCTCTGAAAGAGCGGGATATAATAGCCTGGCGCATCGCGCTAGGTCGGCGATACATAATTTCACTAAGCCCTGAAAGGGCGCAATATTGATAATTTCGCCCTTT
>JANPDZ010000685.1:0-1984 GCA_031431735.1 Acidobacteriota bacterium
CAAGCCGATAACAATAAAAAAACACGGATACAGAGCCAAAAGTTTATTCAAATATGGGCTTGAATACATCGCCAATATCTTGTTAAAACCTCAAAAACAACTAGATGTGGATATTTACCAGTTTTTGTCATGTAGTTAGTAAATTTGATTTAAAAGCAAATCCATATTTTGCTATTGATAACAGCATTGCTGCACAACCAAAATTTGAACCTGAAAAAGACGAATTACTAAATATTTCATTTCCAAAAACAGAGTTAACTGACAGAACCTTTGGCATTATTGCGCCCAAAATTTATCACGACATAGTTTGGTATTTAATGAACGATTGGGATAATATTTTGAAATCTTTGTTCAGAACTAACAACAAAATTCATTCATACAGTTTTCCAATTCCTATAACTTCCAAAAGTGAAGGCGAATTGGGAACTTTAAGAGCTGGACGAATGATATATGAGTATTTGGAAATGGCAGAAAATGATTTGGTAGCAGAAGCATATAACTATAAATACATTTTAAAATCCGACATTAAAAATTTTTATCCGTCAATTTATACTCACAGCATTGCTTGGGCTATTCACACAAAAGAAACAATTAGGAAAAAGGGAAATAGAAATAAATTCAATGATTATGTTGGCTTGGTGCTAGATAAACTTTTTCAATATTCAAATGACGGTTGTACAAACGGTATTGCAATCGGTCCAGCAATTTCAGACCTAATTGCAGAAGTTATTTTAAGTGCAGTTGATACAGAATGCTCCAAAGCAATAACTGCGAAAGGAATAGATTTTATTGGAGTTCGATTTAAAGATGACTATCGTTTTTTATGTCACTCTAAAGAAGATGCAAAGTTAATTATCAAAACTTTGCAAAAGCAAATGGCTTTATTCAACCTTACACTAAACGAAAGTAAATCACAAGCGATTGAACTTCCAGAAGGTTTATTCAGAGAATGGACTGCAGAATATCAAACATTCTCCTTAAGATACAGAAAAAAAATAAGCTATAAATGCTTTGAAAATTCCTTTCGTGGAACTCTAAAAGTGGATAAAAAACATGAAGGAACTGGAGTCGTTGACCGATTCTTGTCTGAACTTTATACAAAAAATCAAGAACTAAAATTCAACTTTAAAGACAAAGATTTATTAAAGGCAATTAGTCTTTTGTTAATGTTGAAAGAAAGAAGAAATAAATCCTTTCCACAAATACTCGGAATAATTGAACAAATCATTGAACAGAATAAGGGAAAAGCAAAAATAATTTCAAAAATAAGTTCCTTAATTGAAAACTTACTGAATGAAAAACTTAAAAACCTAGACGACAATCAATACGACTTGCTTTGGCTAATTTACTTTGTAAAATCACTAAACTTATTTACAGTGACATTGCCAAAAAAAGTTAATTCAGAATTGATTAAAAGTTTAAAAAGTAATCGACCAGAATTTTTTAAACCAATCCCGACAGACATTAAGTTGTTTGACACAATAAAAAAGCCAACCAAAAATGTTTTACTTTTAAAACATTTGGCAATATTTAGAAACGAAATTGAAGAATAAAAACAGCCACTAACATATAAGGACTAAACCGCAATGCAGCGCAGCGTAATTTCGGCTTTAGTTTGTTGTTGACAGCAGCATCGTTAGCCCCACTATGGGATTTAAATAATTTTTGTGGATTTTTTTCCAGTAAGTCACTCTAAAAACAGTTGACTTTTCAGTTTCTAAGTACTGTTTTAAACTTCGCAACACGATTTTGGGCTTATTTTGAGTTGATTCAGTCAAGTAAGATAGGTGTTTTCAGCTTTTTTTGATTTTTTGGGCATACTTCGTTTGGCTCGCTAATTTCGCTAGCTTTCGGCTACTTCGCAAACCGTTTAAATAGCCATAAAAATACAGTTTCAAAAACACTTTAGGGTTGAATGAAGGTCTGCCTTCTGTTTTCAATGGCGCTATTTGAAAACCCAATTTATCAAGTTCTAGTTGCTCCA
>JANPDZ010000686.1:0-7131 GCA_031431735.1 Acidobacteriota bacterium
GATGAATATTTTGTGATTGATTGCAGTTCGGTAATTTTACAAAATGCCGTAAATCTTGTTAAAAACCATTATTTACGCGGCTATGATGCCATCCAATTGGCGTTTGCTCTTGAGATAAATAAAGAAAATATGCTTTTAGGCGCACCACCAATTACCTTTGTTTCCGCTGATGACAAATTAAATGTTGCCGCTCAAAATGAAAGTCTAAGCGTAGAAAACCCGAATAATTATTGATGAAAAAAATCGTCGAAAGCTACAAACAAAAACTCGCCCGCGAAGAAGGTTTTACGATCAAACACGGCGCGCAACTTCGCATTGCCTTGTGTTATCCGAACACTCACTCAATCGGAATGGCAAATCTCGGTCTTCACACGATGTATGAGCTTTTTAACAGCATTCCCGAAGTCGCTTGCGAACGCGTTTTTCTACCCGATGCTGATGAACTAAAAGAATACGAAAAATCGCGCACGACGCTGCTTTCGCTTGAAACACAAACGCCGGTCAAAAATTTCGATGTCGTCGCTTTTTCGATCTCGTTTGAAACCGATTATCTGAATATGGCGAAAATGCTGCAAATGAGCGGCATTCCCGTTTGGTCATCCGAGCGCAATCATTTTCATCCGCTCATCGTGATGGGCGGCGCGGCTTCGTTCTTGAATCCCGAACCGATCGCCGATTTTACTGACGTGATCGCCGTCGGCGAAGGCGAAGTTCTCGCTTTTCAACTGGTTGACGCAATCTTTGAACACGGAAATAAAGAAGATATTTTATTAAATCTTGCAAAAATCGGGCGCGGTTTCTATGTTCCGTCGCTCTACGATGTTGTTTACAACGACGACGGCACGGTTTTCGATTATCTGCCAAAGGAAAAAGGCGTTCCGAAACGTGTCGGACGCGCCCTCGCGGCAGTCAATCCGAAAGAAGGAACTTTGCGGCGCGCAATGAAACGCGGCGAAAAAGAATTGGCCGATTTTCTCGTCAATCAGGATATTTTCTGTCCGTCAACCTCTGTTTGGTCGCCGGGCGCGGAAATGGGCGATAGATTGTTGGTCGAAATTTCGCGCGGCTGTTCGCAGGGTTGTCGGTTTTGCTGGGCCGGTTACAATTATTATCCGCCGCGGGTTGTTCCCGCCAAAGATATTTTGGCAAAAGCCGCCGAATGGCGCAGCAAAACGGATAAGATCGGACTTGTTTCAACGGCTGTTTGCGATCATCCCGAAATTTCGACGATCCTGAGCGAACTCAGGAAAATGAATTATCGCATCACGGTTTCTTCGCTTCGGCTCGACCAAATTTCCGATGAATTGCTTGACGCATTGGTTGAATCAAACGATCAGCAGATCGCCGTCGCGCCCGAAACAGGTTCTGACCGTTTGCGCCGCGTCATCAATAAAAACCTGACAAATGACGAAATAGTTGATATTTGCGGCGCGGTTTTCGACCGCGGAATGCTGACCGTCAAACTTTATATGATGGTCGGACTGCCAACTGAAACCCAGGAAGACCTCGACGAAATGTTTGTTCTCGTGACGCGCATCAAAGATCGAATGCTCGAAGCCGGCAAGAAATTCGGCCGCGCCGGAAAGATAATTCCGTCATTGAATGGTTTTGTGCCGAAACCCAATACGCCGCTGCAATGGGACGCAATCTGCGATGAAAAAGAATTGAAACAGAAAATCAAATACGTCTGCAAAGGTTTGGCGCGCATTCCGAATGTCGAGGTTCGCTTTATGTCGGCGCGCATTGCGCACGAACAGGCGCTTTTTTCTTCGGGCGACCGGACAATTTCAAAAGTTATCGAAGCGGCGGCACGAACCGGCGGAAATATCAGGGAAACTCTGCGGCAATTAAATTTTGACGATTCATTTCATATTTCGCGCGATCGCAGTTATGACGAGTTTCTGCCGTGGTCAATCGTTGATTCGGGTTTGTCGTTTGAATTCCTGAAAGAAGAACACGAAAAATCGCAAGCCGCGCTTTCTTCCAAGCCTTGTCCGGCGGTTGAAAAATGCACGACTTGCGGAGTTTGTCCGTCAACCTGGCTGGCTGATGCACCGCAAAGTTTGATAAACATTCAGCCATTGAAAGTTCAACAAAATTTGGCTGTCGGGATTTGATTCAATAGAAAATTATTATTGGGTCAAAAACCCGCCCGGCGTCTCGGTGTGGTCAAATTGATAATGATATGTGTAAATTCCAAAAGGCAGTAACGGTATATCTTTTGTAAATGCTACGCGGGCTTGAAGCACAGTTTTTATTTGTTTTACTTCAACAAACGCATCCAGCGGGAGACCGTGGCTCTGTATGGAACCTTGGATCTTTTCACTGACCGCAGTATTTATGGACTTGTTGGGCATCGACAAACCTTGCAATACCACCTTATGCATATCCTGTTTCAAACTTTCGCAGTTGTAGGCAACCGGAATAAATTGATAACCGGCGTGTCCGATCAAAGCAAAAACTACTGCGACTATTAATAATTTTACGCCGGCTCCGCCGCGCTCGGAACTTTTTGTTTCTATTGCTTTATTCATTTGGACTTGCTTCCTCGAACATAGATTTGTTTAAGAGTCTATTAACACTTTTCGGAGAACTTTTTGAATTGACGATTCGGGAATATCGTTGTTTGAAATAATTACCGGTCTGCCGATTTCATTTAATAAAATCCATTGCAATGATTTACCGATATTTTTTTTGTCAAAAGAAAATGCCTGAACGACATCTGTTATTTCAATGTTTTGCGCGTCAGGCAATGCACCGACATTGCGCATAACATCGTTTAACAAGTTTAATTCATTTTCATCTAAAATTACAAGTGCTTTTGAAAGTTCCGCAGCAAATAAAATTCCATAGCCGACTGCTTCACCGTGTTTGAAGTATTTATAATCCGTAACTTTTTCGAGTGCGTGGGCAAGCGTGTGCCCGAAGTTCAATATCTTGCGTGATTTAGCGTCTGTTCTGTCGGCGGCTTCGCGCTCATCGTTCATCACAATTTCGGCTTTGAACACCACTTGCGCGGCCAGCAGATTTTCGAGCATTTCAAGAAAAGTTGTGTCAGAAAAGAATTTCTTGAAATTTTTTGGCGGATAATTTTGTAAAAAGTCGGCGGTTTGATCAAAAAGTTCGCGGTTTGAGATCGCGCCGTGTTTGACGGCTTCGCAAAATCCCGCCGTCACTTCGCGCGTCGGAAGAGTTTTGAGTGTTTCAATGTCAATCAAAACGCCGTTCGGTTGATGAAACGCGCCGATCAGATTTTTTCCGAAGCCGGAATTCACCCCGGTTTTTCCGCCGACTGACGAATCAATCATCGCCAGAAGGGTGGTCGGAATCTGCAAAAAAGCGATGCCGCGCAAAAAAATTGCCGCCGCAAACCCGGTCAGATCGCCGACTACGCCACCGCCAAGCGCAACAATTGCATCAGTTCGCGCCAGTTTATTTTCACTGATAATTTTCAATAGATTTTCGAGCGAGCGAAGATTTTTATGCCTTTCGCCGTCCTTCATCAAAAAAACGACAACGTCAAAGCCTGCATTTTCAAAACTTTTCCTGACAATTTCGCCGTAAAGCCGAAAGATTTTGGCATTTGAAACAATGACTATTTTCTCAGTTTTTGTCGAAAGACAATCCTTTGCCCACACGCCGCCGCGATCTAATGTATTATGACCAATTTGAATTTTGTATTGATGCGGAGTTTCGCTTAGTTTTACAGAAACGGATTTATCACTCATTTGATAAGAATTTTGAGGTTTCCGGCAAAAAAAAGCAAAACAAAAGCCGCAAGTAATAAAAAATCACTGACGGCTTTGATCTTTAAAAATGTAAAGCAGGCTAAGCAACATGGAAGTGTACCGCGCCTGCCAATGCGTAATAACTGTCCTCACCCCAGCTACCACTAGAGACGGAGGCTCCACCAACCGTCTCGATTGAAATAAATATAACTCTTTTCTAATCCAGAGCGCAAGGCAACGAATCATTTTTTATGATACGGCTGAAAAGATAAGATCAGTAGATCCAAATTTCGGATTTCGGATTTCGGATTTCGGATTATAAATCAATCCAAATCTGAATCTGCTGAGATTAGTTGATTTGAGATTTCGGAATTCTGAGTTGGGATTAAGACTCAAATCAACAACCAATCCGCAATCCGCAATCCGCAATCCAAAATTACTGAAGATAGTCTGATAGTTTTTCGAGAATGACGGGCTCAAATCTTTCATCAATCGCTTCTCTCATTTTTGCTCCGGCATCAAGATCGGGAGAATTGGCAAAAGCATTTTCGCGGTCTTCTTCCGATTTCCATTGCGCGTAAGCATAAAAACAGCCGTCGCTCCCGCGATGCAGACGCGAGCCGAGCGAATCGAAATTTTCAAGAAAATAGGCTGTAACTTCCGCCCACGCTTCGACAAATTGCGATTCTTTTTCAGGCTTGATGCGCCAACGATAAAGGATTATGAACATAAAAATAAAAGGAAAAAGGGGAAAAGGGGAAAAGGGGAAAAGTAAATTATTAGTTACGTGCCGATAACTTTTTCACTTTTAACCTTTTTCACTTTTCCCCTTTTATCCTAAACTCGTTTTGATGACCGTAGCCAAACGATGTGCTTGAGATTCGATTTGCATTTGATTTTCGCCTTCGATCATGACACGGGCGAGATTTTCCGTTCCCGAATAACGAAGCAGAAGCCGGCCTTTACCGTCAAGTTCGGTTTCGACTGATTTTGACGCTTCGGCAATCTCAAAAACCTCTTCAAAAGGAAGTTTTTCGCGCACTTTGACATTGACTAAAATCTGCGGATAGCGCGTAAAACCATTCGTCATTTCCGACAAACTTTTCCCTTTTTCGTAAAGCGATTCAAGCAAAAAGAGCGTCGTCATCATTCCGTCGCCAACCAGACTCTTTCGGGGAATAATGATATGTCCCGATTGTTCGCCGCCCAGCGCCGAGCCGGTTTTCAAAAGCTCTTCCAAAACATATTTATCGCCGACCGATGCCCGCAAAAGTCTGATATTTCTTGAGCTTAAAGCGATTTCCAAACCAATATTGCTCATGACGGTGGCGACCACGGTTTGATTATTCAATTGCCCGTGTTCGGCTAAAAACTGCGCCATAATCCAAAGTACCGCGTCGCCGTCAACCAGATTTCCGTGCTCGTCAACAAACAGCGAACGGTCGGCATCACCATCAAACGCGACTCCGAAATCGGCTTTTTCTTCCAAAACTTTCGATTGTAATTTTTCCAAATGAAGCGAGCCGCAATCTTTATTGATATTTTTTCCGTCAGGTGCGCAATTTATCGCGACGACCTGCGCACCGAATTTTTCAAACAGACGCGGCGCAAGTTTTGAAGCCGCGCCATTAGCGCAATCAAGGATCATCTTGAAATCCACAAGCCGCAAATCCTTAAATTCTTCCGCTAAATATTCAAGATATGCTGTTTGATATTCAGATGATCTCGCCGAATAAACTTTTGACTCTCGACTCTCGACTCTCGACTCCCGGCTCTCAAAAACATCTTTTTCGATCTCGCGTTCGGTCGCTTCATCGATCTTTTTGCCGGTCGGCGAAAAAATCTTGATGCCATTGTCGTGAAATGGATTGTGCGAAGCACTGATGACAATTCCGGCGTCAAATTCAAATTTTCTGGTTAAAAAAGCAACGCCCGGCGTGGTGATAATTTCTGCCGATTCGCAATGTGCGCCTTCTAAACCGGCACCGGTATGAAAGGCTTTTTCAATCCCCGCGCCCGATTCACGGGTGTCGCATCCTGTGATAAAACGCGGTTCGCGCCCGAGTTTTTCCCGAAATTGCCGCGCCAAAGAGCGTCCGACCGTTTCAATAGTTTTTTCATCAAACGGAAATTCACCCGCCAAGCCGCGCATTCCGTCTGTTCCAAAAAGTTTTTTCATAATCCTTTATTCAAAATGACTAAAACATCCAAAATTCCTTTATACAGTAATTCTTCTAAGCCAACAAATCTAACTTTCCATAATTTTTTTTTGTAGCAAGCATAATTCTACCTAAATCATTTGACAACCTTTTACTTTTTAGGCGAATCTTTAAAAACGCAGATTTCCTAAAATCTGTGAAGTGTTGCCCGACACCGCAAACAATTTTTCCGACATCGTCATCACTTCTGAGGATTGTTTTATGAAAAGAAGTTTAATAATAATTTGTGCGATATTGATTACGGCTTCCACGAGTTTTTCACAGGAACTAAGGCCTGTGCCAACGCCGTCGCGTGTACGAATTGTCGGTGCGACACCAACGCCGTCGAAAATTGTGGTCGTCACGAATAATTTACCACCGACTCCAACTCAAACACCGAAACATGTCGTCACGCCGTCGCCAACGCCAATCATCATTGGCGGATCAACCAATCCGAAGCCCAATTATCCGAATTACAACACAAATCAAACGCTTTCTCTCGGACAGATCAAAAGCAGGCTCGAAGAAGCAAAACGCGAAATGGCAGCCCGACCAGTAACGATTTCGCTGACGGACGGCACTTTTACAACCAATATTGTGCGGATCGCGTTTTACGATTTTGACACCAAAAAACTCGATTATATTGTGATAACGAAAGATTCGTTTCTGACCAAAAACGGCGAGTTTTTTGTTACATCGGCGAAATCCAAATCAATGAAGATCGCGATTATCCGACCGAACGGCGTGAACACGCCCGTAGTTGTTTCGGATATGACCAACAAAACTCATTTGCCTTTGATGGTCCAATATCCGGTTGAACGCAACGGTATTTATTACGAAACGGCTTATTATATGTCCACACATCCGGGTTTGGTGACGCCCGAAGTCGTCAACGCCGGAAAGCTCTATGTGCGCAACACGATTGAGATTGCGCGTGAAAAACTCCGCCAGAAAGGAATTTTTATTTCACCGAAAGTGACCGACATTGCCGAACGCCTGAGCATTGTCGAACACGTTGACCATTTGCGTTTCCGCACCGAATATCATCTCAATATCTACAACGACATTTTCTCGCTTTACGCCCTCAACGAAGGTCAAACATATCGTTATTCGGTCAGTTCGGCAGGCGCGGGCGGAATGGTGCAGATGATTCCTTCGACATATGTGATGGTTCGCTCTCGTTATTACAACGCCGGTTTGATGCC
>JANPDZ010000687.1:0-3898 GCA_031431735.1 Acidobacteriota bacterium
TTTCGGAGAATGGCGTTATGAAGGAAGTTTTTCCGGATGGAACATCAAAAATAATTGAGCGGAATGCGCCTTTTGTGAAAACGAAAAAAGGGCAAATTATTAAGATTGGCAGATAATTCGTTCTTTTATGATAAAATTCGAATTATGGAAGTAACGCTAAATCTACCTGAAAATATCTATCGAAGCTTCACCGAATTGGCTGAGAAAAAACATCGGCGGATTGAAGAAGTGATTGCTGATCGGCTGCAAGACGATTTTTCGGCTGAAATAGTTGATTATGGGGAAACGGTGGCAAGGCGCGTCGGATGAAGATGTTTTGGCATTGGCGAATCTGAAATTGCCCAAAGAACAAGCCAACCAGAATGAGCGAATTATCGGACATTCAGCAACGCGGTTTGATAAAAGCGGTCGAAAAAAGCGAGTTGGAAATTTATCTCGAAATCTACAATAACGCCAATTTACGCAAGGCGCACGGAATCGCCGAAGCCGTAAGGCGCGGGTTAGTTACTTCACTTGACGATTTGAAATGATGAAAAATTGAAATCTTACATCAAACTCACGCCTTCAAAACATCCAAACTTATTGTATAATCAAAGCTATGGAAAACAACGAAAAAGCGATTCAGTATTTGGAAGAGCATATTCCCGAATTGGCGGCGGCGGCTGTCAAACAGGCGTATTGGCAGACTTTAGCGGCGGGCAATAGCGTTTTGATTTCGGATAACGGCGTTCTGACCGAAGTCTTTCCTGATGGCTCGACCAAAATAATCGAGAAAAATAAACCTTTTGTGAAAGTTAAAAAAGGTCAGATTATCAAACTGAAATGAATTTGCTCGACTTCACGCTGCGACTCAGAAGTTTGCAGAAGATTCATTATTCAAAGGAAAAAGTAATTGGTGTAAAATAGTGAGCGGAGAAAAAATTATGAGCGCAGTTTTAGATTTACCGAAAACAACATCATTGCAAGCGATTAAGCAAGGAATGCAACTAGCTCTCGAAGAAGAAAATTCGGTAATTTTGTCAAATGTTTCTTGGAAAACTTACACGCATTTTGTTGAAGTAATGATGGATAAAATCAGCAATCCGCGTTTTTATCTTGATGAAGGGAATCTTTTAATTATGTCTGTATCTCCTGAACACGAATATTATAATCGTATTATTGCTTCACTAATTGACATTTTAGCCGAACAATTTGAAAAAAATTGGATAGCACTCGGTTCGACAACTTATACAAAAGACGATATTGAAAAAGGTTTCGAGCCTGATTCGTGTTTCTATTTTGCAAACGAAGAAAAAATGCGCGGCGTAAAAAGAATGGATATGAGTGTTCACCCTGCGCCTGATTTGATTGTCGAAGTTGATATTACGAGCCTTTCAACTTTCCGGCAACATATCTTTGCCGCCTTCGGTGTTCCCGAAATCTGGCGTTTTGACGGCGAAAAAATGCAGATTCTCCGGCTCGAAAATAATAAATACGTCGAAATCCCGAACAGCCTCGCTCTGCCGAAAGTTACGCCCGAAATACTCACGGAATTTATCGGAAAAAGCGAAACTCTGAGCCGTCTGGAATGGATAAACGAAGTTAGAAGTTGGGCGAAAAGTGTTTGAAAGCATTACTGAGCGGTCTAAAAATTGCAAGGACTTTGAAAACTAAGAAAATCTGCCCACGCGCACACCCGCGCACATACGAAAAAAAGCATTTTTGCCAAATCTTTTTTCTTGTTTTCGTGCGTGCGCGTGGGCAAAAATCTTAAAATATTTGATAATTTTCAAGTAAACAATAACTATGCCGCTCAGTATGCTGAAAAGTTGAAAAGAGTTGTCATACCATTTACCCTTAGAAACTGTGCATTATGATAAAAAAGTTAATTTGCCAATTATCCAACAAATCTTCAGTTTGTTGCTAACTTTAGAGATACTAATCCGAGCGACAAACTAAAATTCGTCGGACTCGCTAATGCACGCTTTCTAAGGGTAAATGGTATCAGCTATCAGTTATCAGCTATTCCGAAGTATAATTTCAAAAGAAAATTTCTATTATCAAAATCGAGGTTAAATCTTTAGGAAAATCTATGTTGAAAAAACTATTCGGCTTTATTTTTGTAGTGTTTGCGCTATGTTTAGCGGTCGCGGCGCAGAGAGAGTTAGGTGTTCGCCCGACTGATTCGGGCGGCGTGTTGATGCCCGAACAAGCGGCGTATGATGTAAAGTCTTACGAATTATGGGTGACTCCGAATATCGCCGAGCAATCAATCAAAGGCACGTTGATCGTTAAAGCCAAAATCGTCAACCCGATTGACAAGTTTGTGCTTGACCTTGATTACCCTTTTACGGTTGATTCGGTTTCGTATGTCGCCGTCAAGAATCTTGCGCCGCTTGCTTTTGAGCGTCGGGAAGGGAAAATCTGGATAACGCTGCCGAGAATGATGAAACGAGGGCAGCAGGTCGAGGTTTATGTGAATTATCACGGCAAGCCGAAGGTTGCGCCGCGTCCGCCGTGGGTTGGCGGTTTTGTCTGGTCGAAAACAAAAGATGGTCAGCCGTGGATTGCGACCGCCGTGCAGAACGACGGCGCCGATCTGTGGTTTCCCGTCAAAGATCATCCGTCCGACAAACCCGATACAACGACGCTTCATTTTACAGTTCCCGACAATCTGGTGGCGGCTTCAAATGGAAAACTGCAATCGGTCGTTGATAACAAAGACGGAACCAAGACTTTTAATTGGTTTGTCTCGCAGCCGATCAGCAATTATTGCATCGCGCTCAATATCGCACCTTATAAAGTCATTAATGATAGCGTCAAATCGGTGACGGGCGAAATGATTCCGATCCAGTTTTATGTTTTGCCCGAAGACTTTGAAAAAGGACAATCGCTGGTTGATCTGGCAAAGAAATACAACGCGTTTTTCGAGAAATATCTTGGCCCATACCCGTTTCGTGCCGACAAGATCGGCATTGCCGAAACGCCGCATCTCGGGATGGAACATCAGACCATCACGGCTTACGGGAACGAATTTAAGTATAACGCGGATGGCGACGATTGGCTTTTGTTTCACGAATTCGGACACGAATGGTGGGCAAATTTGGTGACCGCGCCGGATTGGAACGATTTTTGGATCCACGAAGGTTTCCAATCGTTTATGGATACGTTTTACATTGAAACCACCAAGGGCAAGGACGCATATTTCAAAGCGATGAAAAATCGCGCCAAGAATCTGCGAAACGTCAAACCGGTCGCGCCGCGTGAAGCGCAAACAACGACCGAGATCTATATGCTGCCGCCTGATTATATAAAAAGCGACGGCGACATCTATGGCAAAGGCGCGTTGGTTTTGAATGCCTTACGCTATTACATCGGCGATGATGCGTTTTTCAGATCAATTCGGCGAATGGCTTATCCCGACCCGAAAATGGAAAAGGTGACGAACGGCAAACAGTTTCATTTCGGCACGACCGACGATTTTTTAAGGATTGCCGAAAAGGAATCGGGCAAGAAACTGGATTGGTTTTTCGAACTTTATTTGCGTCAGCCCGCGCTGCCGAAATTGGTTGCCGAAACAAAAGCGAATCAATTGGTTTTGCGTTGGGAAACGCCGAATAATATGCCGTTTCCGATGCCTGTTGAGGTCATTGTCGGCGGTGAAACAAAACGCATCGAGATGACCGGCAATGTCGGAACAATTGCATTGGCGCAAGACGGAAAATATGAAATTGACCCGAATGGTTGGGTTTTAAAGGGGCAGTGATTTAAGACTGGAGCGCAAGCGTCCCCGCTTGCATACGCCGCTTGCAAAGCGGTGTCAAACGATTGTTGGTGTAAATCCCGAACAAAGAAGAGCCGCTTTCGCGCTTTCGCGCTCATGGCAAGCGGGACGCTTGATGTTATAAAGACGGTTTCT
>JANPDZ010000688.1:0-4336 GCA_031431735.1 Acidobacteriota bacterium
CGATGTGCCGTTTCCGCAAACGCTTCGGCAAACGCCATTAATAACACCTCAAACTCAAACACCGTGACACTCGTCACCGCCAAAAAGACCGTTTCATTGTTTCGCAAAGATTTATAATTCAGCATACTTTCATAAATTACAATTCTTTCAACTTTTCCAAAGAAACTTATTTGTTATACTTTATTCAGCATAAGGTCTATTATTGAGCATCTGAATCGGGAGTGTAAAATATGCGCGGATTTGCAAAGAACAATATCGAGGCAAACACAAAAACTATGAAAAGACGTGGAAACTGGTTTCAGCAATAGTGAATTTGAAGCGAGCAACTCGGCACTTAAAGTTTGCTACTCCTTAAACTTATTTAGGAAAGATGTCTAATAATTCACCACAAAGACACGAAGAACACAAAGTTTTTATACCAAATATGCTTTGTGTCCTTTGTGTCTTTGTGGTGACAAAAATTTATGGAAAAAGTAAGAATCGGAATTGTCGGAACAGGTTATGTCGGCAATTTACACGGACAAATTTATTCACAGGACAATCGGGCTGAAATTTCCGCGCTTTACGACATTGTTCCCGAAAAAGCGGAACGCACGGCGCGGAGCATCGGCGGAAAAGTTTGTTATACGCGTGATGAACTGATGGCGCATTGCGATGCCGTGCTGGTTTGCGCGCCGAATAAGACGCATCCTGAAATTGCGACGCACGCCGTTGCGACAGGCAAGCACGTCTTTTGCGAAAAGCCTTTTGCGATCGGTATTGAAAACGCGAAAACTTTGCTCGAAACGGCACAAGCTTCCAGCAAGGTCTTTCAAGTCGGGCATAATCGCCGATTTGCGCCGGTTTATGCAAGATTGAAGGAATTGGTGGCGAATGACACACCGCATTCGGCGCATATCAAAATGAATCGCGGTGAACTGAAAAATCCTGTTTGGACGGGCGACACAAATGTGACGGGCGGATTTTTGTATGAAACGACGATTCATCTTTTCGATATGATGCGCTTTCAGTTCGGCGAAATTGCGGAACTTGTCGCCTACGGTTCGCAGCACGAGTATCCGGAAATTGACGAGTTCTCGATAATTTTCAAGTTTAGGAACGGTTTTCATTGCACGTTTGCATCGTCGTCTGATGCCAGCTGGCATTTTCCGTTTGAACGGATCGAAGTTTTCTGCCACCACCGGACGATCCTGACCGAAGAGATGGAACGTCTTTTTGACTCAAACGGTTTTGACCATCGAACACAGGAATTCAAAACATATTCTTGCCAGATGCTTGAAAAATTTGAAAAATGGGGTTATTTGCAGGAAGATAAATCATTTATTGATTCGATTCTCGAAGGCCAACCGCCGCTTGTCACGGCAAATGACGGTTTCAAATCGGTTGAATTGGTTGAATCTGTTTACAAAGCCATCAAAACCGGCGACAAAATAATATTTGAATGACAAGAACTTTTGTTTTCGCGGTGTCGTAAAAACTTTTCGGTAACCTTTTAATTTGAAATAAATGGTCCACATCGAAAAAATTTATGCACTGTCAAAACTGTGGTCAAACAAATATACAAGCAAGCAATTTCTGCCGTTTTTGCGGGACGAAATATACACAGGTTCAGTATTCTAACGCTTACAATTATCAACCTGTCAACAATTTCGACAATCACAAATACGAATATGCGCCGCCGAGTCCGTATTCATGGAAAACCGACGAATTCCAAATTCCCGAAAACAAACAGTTGAAAAATGATCCAATAAATCGCGGTCAGCTGTTAGCGAATTTTAGAACACCGCAGAATGTTGCCGTTCAACCTTTTCAACAATCGCCGGCAATGACTCACAATTATCATTGTCCGCATTGCAGCAGTCAGCTATTTCCACGCATAGTTCGGCAAATCTCGACGGGCGGCTGGATTGTCTTTGCGATTTTTTTAGTGGCTTTTTTTCCGCTCTTTTGGGTTGGTCTTTTAATAAAAGAGGAATCACGGGTTTGTCCTGTTTGCAATCTTAAACTAAACTCAGTAGATCCAAATTTGTAGAAAAAGCCTTTGCTGATAAAGCCTTAAAGTTTTTTGAGGTTTCTTGGGCTTTCGGCTGAAACCCCTGAAATAATGGATAATTGATATTTGATAATTGATAAATTCGGTTGTCCGTCAAGCACCTTTATCAATTATCCATTATTTCAGTCGTTTTTTTCAATCATAATCTGAAATTTGGATCTACTGAAACTAAATTCATTTATTTCCGCGATAATAATAACTTTTCGGGTACTCGATTTTGACCTCCGGATTGGTGCTTGAAACCTGAATCTTGTGATAGCCTTTTTTCATATGGGTTGATAGATAAGTCAATGCAAACTGCCGATTGAGAGCCAGGTTTAAATCTCTGAAAAAGGGTTGAAAATTTATCGGAGAAATGGTTCCTTGAAAATATGCGCGGCCGCCGGTTTCCTCTGAGATCCGATTTAACGAACCTTGCGCGGTAAGGATCAGACTTGAATTTCCGCTTTCGGTCAAAGTGGCAGAAGAATAAAACGAATAAACTGCCACGCTGCGCCGTTGGGCTTTGAGAATTGCCCGGTCGAGTTCAAGGCTTTGGGTGGGCGAAGTGCTTGTAATATCCAAACCATCGGAAATCAACAAGATTGCGCGTCTTCCGGTCGGTAATGCGTCAAACCGATCTAAAACTTCATCGACACCTTCGTAAGGACTGTTTGGCGCAATTGACGAACTGCTGACAACTGCCCGAATCGAGCCTGAGGCTTTTTCCAGATCAGTCGTAAATTTTTGTGTGATTTGCGGCGCTCCTGCTCGCAGATAGCCAACCATGACACGCGATTCGGGCGGCAGTTTTTTGATGAAATTTTTAATTTCATTAAGCTGTAAATTAATATTGGACGAAAGATTGTCTTGTATTAAAACGGCGATGTGAAGCGGTGTATTGGTCACACTTCGAATGGATAAAATCGTTTGTTGGTCATTATCTTCTTTGACAATGATTTCGCCCGCTTGCAAAAATTCTTCAGTCTGATTATCCTTCAATTCCTGTTTCGAGAAAATCGAAATCGGAATGGTCATAGTTCGAACTTTTTGTTGATTTTTTTGCTTTTTATCCTTTTCCTGTGAAAAAGCAAAGGTCGAAAAGACACTGATAAAAAGGAAAACTGTTGTTAATTTTGAAAATCGGCTGAAAAACATAGATTTGTCGTCTCAATTTAATTGCAGAAAAAGTGTACAATCAATGATAATACGAAATTGATGTAAAAGCTAAGTTTTTGATGCCCTAAGGTTGAATAAAGTTTGCACAGTCGGTAGAGTATTGCGGTATAGATGAAGGAATTACAGTCAGGTTACGAAATAACACGAAAGGATTTGACAAAGGATAAGCTCCTGAAAATTGGTGCTTGGATTGCGCCGCTGGTATTTTCAGGTGTTCCGGCTCTGATTTTTTTAGTCTTATCATTATTGGCAAGTCCGTTTTGGCTTTTCCTGACAATAATTTCCCTCGTCGTCGGTTTTATATTCGGATTGATAATATCGGGTAGTTTGATGGCTTATCGTTCACACTGGCACGCTCAAGTCCGTGAACACCTCGCGGTTGACGGCATCAAAGCCGAAGAAATTGATTGGTTTAAGAATGAATTAACCGGTGCCGAGAAAAAATCACTTCAGGAAATAAGCGTGAAAAATCTGCTTCTTGCCGATGCTTTTCGTGATAGTTTAGCTGCTCGCCTGACGGCAACAAGAATTGTCAAATCTACCAAACAAGAGCTTTCACTCGTAAAACGACGGCAAAGTAAATTGAAATATTCAAAGTCTGAGAATTCCTCTAATTTTCAAAAAGAACTCGGAAACGATTTTGAAAAACTCTCCAAAATCCAAAAAGAAGCCGAAGATATGCGAATTGAAGCCGAAAACCGGATGCATCAAATTGAAACGGCGGCCCGTCATGGAACGAACTTTTCCGAAACCGACCTTGCGCTAAAAAAACTATCTGCACGGACTTCCGAATTGCCGTTGGCTCTCGAATCGGCACGCATGGAAGAAGATATCCGCAAAGAATTAGAACAAGATAATTAGGAATATCACAAAAATAGATAACCTATCAGTTTCCGAAACTTTAGTTTATTTTTAAATTAAAACGGAAATCTTTCATTTAAATGTGCGATTGAATGGCAAGACTGCTTTACAATTGACAAGCATCGCGAATATGATGTCAAAATCGGAATTTAATTAGGGAGTTTTTGAGCGGCGAAGTGATTGAAGGCACACTATCAAAACCGATTAGCCCGAGTGAAATATCTTTTCGCCTTACGCAAAATAAAAACTTTGGCAAAATTTTTT
>JANPDZ010000689.1:0-1741 GCA_031431735.1 Acidobacteriota bacterium
AATCAGAAAAGAGCGATTTTATTCTGAAAAAATAGTTTTGTTAAACAAAACACATCAAATTTTAAGTGTTGCAAATACGATAGTTCTAGTATTTAGCTTTTGTCTAACTGACATTATTTTTGAGCGAAACATGAGTGATAACCTGTTTTTAGCTATGCGCTATTAGCTATTCCGAAATTATTTTCGTTCAAACTACTTGTTTTCCAAATCACTTTTCCAAACTTCCCGAAACGATTTTGGCGCAACGGTCGGCGCATCGCGCCACGCCGTCCACGCGCTCAATGGCGGAACTAATTTCGAGAAAAGATTGCTGACTTTGCCGATTTTTCCGTCCTTTGCCACAAATTTTTGCATCATTCGCGACATTTTAATTCCCAATTTATAAAGCGTCGGGCGCGACCATGCAAAAGAATAAAGCCGAAAGGCTAAGGTCTCGAAAAACTTATGCGTTGAAGTTTCTTGCGTGCCTTCGGCAATTTCAGCGCGAAGATACAGAAGCAATTCGGGAATATCAATTTTCACCGGGCAAACTTCGCGGCACGCACCGCACAAACTCGAGGCAAACGGCAATTGTTTGGTTTTGCCGATGCCGATAAGTTGCGGCGTAATGACCGCGCCGATCGGTCCCGGATAAACCGAGCCGTAAGCGTGTCCGCCGACAGCTTGATAAACCGGACAAGCGTTCAAACACGCGCCGCACCGAATACAAGCCAACGATTGCCGCGTTGTCGGGTGCGCCAACATCCGCGATCTGCCGTTGTCCATCAAAATAATATGAACTTCTGCGGGACCTTCTGCGCCCTGATTTCGCTTCGTTCCCGTAATCAAAGATTGGTAGGTCGTCAACCTTTGTCCCGTTCCCGAACGCGGCAAAAGTTTGAGAAAAACATCCAAATCCGTCAAGCGCGGAACGATCTTTTCAATTCCCATGACAGCGATGTGAGTTTTCGGCAAACTCGTCGTCAAACGGATATTTCCTTCGTTTTCAAGAATTAGAATCGTTCCCGTTTCCGCGACGCCGAAATTTACACCGCTGATTCCAACCTCAGCTTCGGCAAATTTTTGGCGCAAAACCCGCCGCGCTGTTTTGGTCAAAACGTCAACATCATCAGTCTTTTCAATCCCGACTTTCTCGACAAATAAGTCTGCGATTTGTCCTTTCGTTTTGTGAATCGCCGGAACGACAATATGCGACGGCGTTTCGTCCGCCAGTTGAATAATCCATTCGCCCAAATCGGTTTCAATCGGATTAATTCCTTCTTTTTCAAGTGCGGCGTTGAGATGAATTTCTTCCGCCGTCATACTTTTTGCTTTGACGACTTTCGTCGCGCCGCGTTCTTTTAATAATTTCAGAACAATCGCACAGGCTTCTTTTCCGTCCCGCGCCCAATGAATGCGCGCGCCCGCTTTTTCGGCGTTTTCGGTAAATTCAGCGAGATATTTATCAAGATGAAGAAGCGTTTCGTCTTTTATTGCCCGCGCTTTATCGCGCAAACCTTCCCAATTTTCAACCGTCGTGATCGCCGTTTTTCGCCGTTCGCCAAACGTTGCAGCGAGATTTTTGAGCGCACCGCGAAGTTGCACGTCCTTTAGGGCAATTCGCGCATTTTGATCAAAAGTTTCGGCGGTCAGATGGGTCATGTTCGTTTTGAGTCCCGGGGTATGGCGGGATTATTACGAGTAAAAAACCCCAAAAATGGGGGGGCAAAAAAAGAATTTTTTATTTGGATGGAAAAATTTT
>JANPDZ010000690.1:0-3024 GCA_031431735.1 Acidobacteriota bacterium
AGAAAACTTAAAAATTGCTCTACTTATGTGGTATTTGAGTGGCTAATCAGTGTTTCAATAGCGGCATAATCGACGCATAATCATTGAGACGGCTTGGTTAATCACAATCAAGATATTCGTAGGCGACCCAACCTTAAAAATGGTCTTATCCGATTACTTTTCGGATAAGACCATTTTAAAAACATATAACTCTGCCGGACTGCCGCAACTCTGAATGGCTACTTGACCGTCACTTTGAGAGTGTATCTTGCCGACGGGTTGGCGACCACGTAAATGTAATAATTACCGGATTTGGGGATAATGCCGCGCCAGCGTCGGCCATTGTCAGATTCCTTGCCAAACTTTACAACCGAACCATTAAAAAAGTTTGCCGACCTGCTGACCGAAAATTCTGCACGATTATTATCTTCGCGCCTCCAGGTGATTTGAACGGTCATGGTTTGACCTTGACGGGCGCGAACAACATAGCTATTGTGTGCTTCGCCTCCGATTGAGCCTTTCACGGTCGCCGGACTTATTAAACGCTTTTTGGGTGTCGAATCTTTTTGAGCCAAAGCTTCACTTGCTCCGAAAAGTAGAATAGCCGAAACGAAAAATGCGATAATTGCTTTGTTTAGTTTGTTTTTCATATTTATCCAAATTGCTTCCAGACTTTTAGATTTCCTCATTTTGACAGTGGTTGAATAGTTTTCGATTTTGACGCAAGTAGAAAGAAACGAGTTGCACTACTTTTTTAGCGATTGAGTGTGTCAAATCGTTTTCAAGCTAAAATGTTGAAAGCGACTCTCGGATCTGTGGCAACAACTTTTTCAAATTTTTGCCCGGACAGGCTGTTGAAGCATAATCGTTATGGGATTTGATCTCAGAAGCCTTTATTTTATATTTCGCCGAGAGCCAGGCCGCCAAATCCTGCAAAGACTTAAGTTGTTCAGCAGAGGGCTGTTCGGTTTCAAAGTTTCCCTCAATCACAACAAGTGCGTGTCCGGTTGGGTCATAGTCCGTATTTGTATCTCCGACAAATAAAATGTTTCGGCCCTCGGCGATCTTGCCGTCAAACGCAATGTAAAAATGATATGGAACGTCGAACCAGACAGGTTTCATCTTGCCCGTCGCAAGCAGGCTTTTGCTTTGCGAAAAATTCTGCAAACTCTGCATTTTCTTTTCTATCGAAGCGGCGGTTTTTTGGAGTGTCGCCGTGTGATGAATTGTGATGTAGCGAATGGTATGTTCTTTGACCTTGCCGACAGGATCTTTTGCTTTCCACTCTTTCCGCGAAACGATCGTTGGACTCGGCACTTCCGACGGCGCATTCTTAACTATCGTTTGATTGGTGTTTTCGGTTTTATTTGATACAGATTTTTTTGTTTGCGCATCAACCTTCGATTTACGTTCTACACAAAAAGACAAAAGGCTGGCTATCGCAAAAACAGCAACGAAAAGTATAGAAAAGAAAAAAAAATTCATTTTATATTGGTTGATGGGCGAGATTTGCACCCGCCCGATTTAATTTTAACAGATCAATTACAATCAAGATATGGGTAAGCGACATAACCCCTGATGGTTTTGCGCCCCACTTTGGCAGTAACATAAGCGACTAATTCATTTACTATTGTGGCATTCACTCTGGTACCATTTGGAAGTTTCCCGATGACGGCTCCCCGCTGATTCCGCACGTTCAGATTTCCGCCTTGCGTTGATACATAACACACAATAGTATATTTCATTCCGAAATAGAAATAATTGAAATTGTCGGAATTCGCCGCCGCCGTTGTGACGTTGGCACTACCAGTTGTTGAAGCCGCGACGGGTATCACAAAACTTGCCGATAACAAAATAAACATAATAAACAGTGAACCTAGTTTTAATTTCATAATTTTTCTCCTTTTTTTGCTTGTGACACGCCACGCACGGGCGTGAGTCGGTTTTATTTATCATTTCATGCAAATTCTGATGCACAGATCATAATCAATATTATTCACTGGCTGGTTTGCAATTATTGATAGCTTATAAATGGCGTGAAAACCCAGCCGCGGGCTCCGTCTTCTTTTTGGATATAAGCCCAATTGGCTTCCGTGCCTTGCCATTCATCGTAATTGTCGGATTCTTCGATCACGAAAACTTTTTCACCCTTTTTGAGCGTGTTGACCTTCCTGCCATTCAGACTCGGCGAATCGCGAACAAGGACATTTCCGCCATTGCAATAGGCAACGGTTGCGCCGACCGGGGCAGAGACTTTTGGTTTTGGCGTCGGTGTTGGCGTCGCTGCCGGTTTATTAGTCGCCTCCTTTTCTTTTTCACCACCACCTTTTTGGTTGGCGTTTTCAGTCTCTTTTTGTTTAGCGAGCTTTTCGTCTTCTTTTTCTTTTTTTATCTTATCCAATTCTTTACGAAGATCTTCGGTTTCAGAATTTTTGGAACTGGGGCAAGCAATTGTCATACCAATTGAAAAAACAAGCAACAGACCAATGATTAGGAACTTTTTACTCATACAAATTTACTCTCCTTTTAGCAAATGACCCGCCAGGGAACTTGTAAATAATAATTTTTAAACTTAACAAAATTTGATCGTTTAATAGCGAACTTTGATCGAGTTGCCGGGCTGTCAAAGACCAAGCCTTTAAACTAATCGTTCTAAGTTATTTATTGCATTTTCCTAAGTTTGTGCGAGTCAAGCTGTTCTTTTGAAAATGATATTTAGTTGAGAAAATGTAGCAGTAATTCGCTGACTTGACAACTTGTTAATATATTTTATGGTTATGCGTCAGTAAAAAGTTAGGAATTCACATTTTGACAAATGCGGGCGTAAAACAACCCTTCCTGACCTGAAATTTGCTGTAACTTGTTTGATAATTCTTTCATCTTTTCTCAAATTAAAGGTAAAAAAGACCTGATCAAACCATTTACAGGTCTGGAAGGGTTGTTTTACGCCAATGGCATTAAGTTAAGGAGAAAACGTAAAACAGACTGTTAGTCTGTTTCTCCGGCGTTCCTTTATTATCAACAGGTTAGCGGCGTGAAATTAAA
>JANPDZ010000691.1:0-7536 GCA_031431735.1 Acidobacteriota bacterium
TGCAAGGGCGCAATCGGCGGATGTCGCCCTTGCAGGGCTTGAAAATTTGCCGTCCGCCACCCAACGCTCCGCATTGGGCTATTATATTTCGCCTCTTCGAGGCTGAAAACAAGCCTTTTAGACTTGTGTAGATACTAATGGTTAAAACTCGTGGCAATTGATAAAAGACAAAATATCAATAGAATTTAACTCTAATTTATGAAAAAACGTATTTTCAGCGGCGCACAACCGACCGGACAGCTACATCTCGGCAACTATCTCGGCGCGCTCAAAAATTGGGTAGATCTGCAAACGGAATACGAAAGTTTCTTTTGCATCGTCAATCTGCACGCGATCACGCTGCCGCAAGACCCGGAAGTTTTACGGCAAAAGACTTTGGATCTGGCGCGGATCTATCTCGCTTCGGGGGTTGATCCCGAAACTTCGACCATTTTTATCCAATCGGATGTCAGCGAACACGCCGAACTCGCGTGGGTTCTCTCGTGTATCGCCAGAATGGGCGAATTAGAGCGAATGACGCAGTTCAAAGATAAAGGCAAAGGCAACCGCGAACGCGCCGGTGTCGGGCTTTTCACATATCCGATTCTGATGGCTTCGGACATTCTGCTCTATCAAACTCATCTTGTTCCGGTAGGTCGTGACCAAAAACAACATTTGGAATTATCGAGAGATCTAGCGGAAAGATTCAACCGCGATTTCGGTGAAACCTTCATCGTTCCCGAACCATACATTCCGCCCATCGGCGCGAATATCTTGTCACTTGCCGATCCGACGAAAAAGATGTCGAAATCCGACGATAACGCGAACGGCGCGATCTTTCTGCTCGACGATGCCGACACGATCACCAAGAAATTCAAAAAAGCGGTCACTGATTCGGGCACGGAAATCACCTTTGACGACGCGCGTCCGGCAATCAACAATCTGCTGACGATCTATCAATTGATGACGGGCAAAACTGCTCAGACGTGCGAAGCCAATTTCATCGGAAAGGGTTACGGGCATTTCAAAACCGAAACCGCCGAAGCCGTCATCGAATTTCTGCGCCCGTTTCAGGAAAAAGCGAAATCCTTTGAAGACGCGGATCTTATCAAAATCTTGAGCAGCGGCGCGGAAAAGGCGCGTGTTATTGCGCGGGAAACCTTACGGGATGTTTACGCGAAAATGGGCGTTGTCGGCGCGGTAAATTAAGTAAAGTTTTCTCAAAACCGGCGCAGAAAAAGCGAAAGAAGCTGCGAGCGAAACATTGAAAGATGGTTATAAAAAAATGGTGATTAGCCTCAATGAAAGTCAAAGAGATCCTAAAATTGATTGAACAAGACGGTTGGAACTTGAATCAAACGATTTGAAGCAAGCTGGATTGACACTCCACCACCAAATCAAAGATTTGGAAGTGGATTCTTAGGACACGCATAGAGTAACCTCTTACGTTATGTCCTAATGGGTCTGCCCGACCCATGAAACTTTAACTACAAGTTTCGGTTGTTTCTCTACTTAGGTGTTTTGATTTTTACGTTGGAAACTACTCCCAACAACCGCCTAATCAAAGTTTCAAAGAGCCGCGTAGGTGGCTTCTAAAGTGTTTTCAACTGTTAGAACAAAACCTATCGTATGTCTTTGATTTTATGTATTTTTGGATGTTTTGTAAAGCGCGATTCATCCACCAAATTTGCCAACGCATTAAATTTGGAAGTGGACTTCTCGCGAAGATGTTAAAATAGATTTTGAGGTTTCAAGAGATGAATAATAAATTTTTAGTGGTGATCGAGAAAGGCGAAAATAATTATTCGGCTTATTCTCCCGATGTTTTGGGTTGTGTGACAACCGGAAAAACCATTGAGGAAACTATTTCAAATATGAAAGAGGCGTTGGAATTTCACATCGAAGGAATGTTGGAAGACGGCGAATCTTTTCCAAGTCCAAAAACTCTGAATTACTATATCGAAAACACAGATGAAATCTCCAGCGATGACATTCTTACACACATCGCAATTGAACTTCCGGAAATGGTTTTAGCATAGAGGCGGTCTCTGACCGCCGGAACTCTTTTCTTGCGAGCGGCGGCGGTCAGAGACCACCTCTAAACGAGCGAAGTTTTTTTCAATTCTTATTTTTCAAAAAACATTAGCTGCAAAATTGGTATTCGATTTCGAGGAGTCAATAAAGCGTTCGACCATTTTCGATTCTTCCTCTTTGCCGGTGATCGGCGCAAATCTGAACTGCGTTTTGTCTTTGCCGATCTTGAGAAAAACCTTAAAGATCGTGTGCTTTTTCCAAGTAAGGTTTGTTTCCGTATCGAGCTTGATCTTTTCAATATTAACCGTCGAAGTTTCAAACGTATGACGATTGTCGTCGGATTCAAAACGGATGCTTTCAGGCGAAATATAGAGCGAGCCCGTGCAGCGTCCCGAAAATCCGCCGGTGTCGTCGTGATATACCCGAAAAACCGCGCTGCCGCCGTTGGTAATGGCTTCGCGCATCATTTTTTCAGCCTCCGCCGGATTATTCAGACCGTAAAGATTGACAAACCCGAGTATCTGATAGGCTTTCGGATTTTTCGGATCCATTTTCACCGCAGTTTGCAAATAGCGCACCGCAGCTTTCGGGTTTTCCCGGTCTTTGTATGAATACATCGCCTCGTCAAGCAAATCGTCATAATTCACCGGAAGTTTTTTGTTACGGTTTGATTTACCCGCAAAAGTGCTGCCATCGCTCGACGCGATCCGTAAATTATCCGCAATCGCTTTGAGAACTTCGGGACGCGCACCGACAGCGACCAAAATCTTGCGGGTTTCCGGCGTTAATTTAAAATCGACACCGTTGGAATTGATGACCGCAACAATATCGCGCGTTTGCAGTTGTTTTGAACGAAGAGCCTTGATGAGCCGGTCTTTTTTGACCGGCGCGCCTTTGTATTGGGCAAATAAATTAATTCCGCTCGCCAAGATCAAAAAACAAGCCAATGCGGGTTTAAGAAGACCTTTCAATTTTGTAAAACTTGATTCGTTCATTTTTAATGCCCTTTTCGTTCCAATAATTTAAAACTCTAAATTCCGGTGAGAATTTTTTCAGCCCGCCGAAGACGCGTCGCGCGTGGTTCGATCGCCTCTTTTTTCTTCTGTTGCGGCTTGGAAGGCGCAATTTCGGGTTGCCGTTGTCCGATGGGCTGCGCAGATTTCTCAGGCATCACCGCATCTGCTTTTTTAACTTCGAATTCAGCGGGGTTGGTTTCGGTCGTGTGTTCGCTGACCTTTTCGATCCTTGCCGGCGATTCGGTAATTTGTGTTTTTTCGGTTTTGATACCCGTCAATTGATAGAGGAATTGCAAAACGCCAATCGCCAAAATAGCGGCAATCGCAAACGCATTTCGCCAATTAAATACGGCTTTGGAAAACGAAGATTTATTTCCCGTTCTTGTGATTTTTTGAGGTCTTGAACGCCCGACCGGGAAATTCCTTTCCGCGTCATCAATGATCTGGGTAAAATTTAAGGAATAATCCGAAACCGGAATTTTGCCCGAGACTTTTTCGAGATTCTTTTTTGTCGCACTTCCTCTTGATCTCTCCATAACTCACTCCTCCGTTAAAAAAAAACTTAAATTTACCGACCTTGTGATGTATATGAGTTGTTCCCTGTCCGGTTTTTGTTCCGTATTGTTTTTGATGGTTAAAACTGTTGTAACGGTTGCCTTCGCTCATAAAATCAATAAAAATACTTAATCATATGATTTAACTCAGCCTCATTAAATGATGTGGACTTTCATTTTTTTCGACACGCTAAAATTATCATACCAATTTTTTTTAACAAGATAAACACAAAAATCACAGATTTAACAATTCGACTTACCGCTTCCGTTTAGGATTTTCAGAATCAAAAGTGCTAAAATAAATTTCACCTGAAACAAAACAAACCGCCCAATATAACCGATTGTTGGCAAATTTTTCAATTAAATATATAAGGAGTAAAAAAACGATGGACGCAGTACAAAAAACATACGACATTCCGAAATTCAAAGAACAATACGAAAATTTTATCGGCGGCGAATGGGTCGCGCCGTGCGGCGGCGAGTATTTTGACAATATCTCGCCGGTTGACGGCAAACCTTTTACCCGCATTGCGCGTTCGACCGAAGCCGACATCGAACTCGCGCTCGACGCGGCGCATAAAGCCGCACCTGAGTGGAATAATTCTTCCGCCACCACGCGCAGCAATCTTTTATGGAAGATTGCCGACGTGATCGAGGAGAATCTCGAACTTCTGGCACGCGCCGAGACGTGGGACAACGGCAAACCAATCCGCGAAACGATGGCAGCCGATCTGCCGCTCGCGATTGACCATTTCCGCTATTTTGCCGGTGTCATTCGTGCCGAAGAAGGCGGCGCGACCGAACTCGATTCGAACACGCTTTCGATCAATATCAAAGAACCGCTCGGCGTCGTCGCGCAGATCATTCCGTGGAATTTTCCGCTTCTGATGGCGACGTGGAAAATGGCACCAGCATTGGCGGCGGGAAACTGCACGATCGTCAAACCGGCGGAACAAACTCCGGCTTCGATCATGGTTTTGATGGAATTGATCCAGGACATTCTGCCGCCGGGAGTTTTGAATATTGTCAACGGTTTCGGTCCCGAAGCCGGAAAACCGCTCGCCACATCGCCGCGAATTGCAAAAGTCGCATTTACGGGCGAAACGACAACCGGACGGCTAATCATGCAATACGCATCGCAAAATCTGATTCCGGTTACATTAGAACTCGGCGGAAAATCGCCGAATGTTTTCTTTGAAAGCGTGATGGATGCCGACGACGAATTTTTCGATAAATGTCTGGAAGGCGCGGCACTTTTCGCGCTCAATCAAGGCGAAGTTTGCACTTGTCCGTCGCGGATTCTTGTGCAGGAATCAATCGCCGATAAATTTATCGAGCGCGTTATCGAACGCACGAAAAATATTAAAATGGGAAATCCGCTTGATCCCGAAACGATGATTGGCGCACAAGCAAGCCGTGACCAATTTGAAAAAATCTTGAATTACATCCAAATCGGACGCGATGAAGGCGCGGAAGTCTTGTGCGGCGGCGAAGCGCATCAAAACACCGGAATTGAAGAAGGCTATTACGTTCAGCCGACGCTTCTCAAAGGTCATAACAAAATGCGCGTTTTCCAAGAAGAAATCTTCGGTCCGGTCGCGTCCGTGACGACTTTCAAAACGGAAGCGGACGCGATCGAAATCGCCAACGACACGCTTTACGGACTTGGCGCGGGCGTCTGGACACGCGACGCGCATCAGCTTTATCAAGTTCCGCGCGCGATCAAAGCCGGCCGCGTCTGGGTCAATTGCTACCATAATTACCCGGCGCACGCGCCGTTCGGCGGTTACAAAAAGAGCGGCTTCGGACGCGAAAACCACAAAATGATGCTCGATCATTACCGCAACAACAAAAATATGTTGGTTTCGTATGACAAAAAAGCGATGGGCTTCTTTTAAAGGTTAAAAGTGGAAAAGGGAAATTTTGAAAAAGTTTTGATTTTCCACAACCGTTTGAAAGTCGCTGAAGGCGACAAATATAATAGCGTAGGGTTAAGCGAGTGAAAACGAGCGCAACCCTACGTCAGATTGATTTACGGATTCCGACTCTGAAGGAGTCGAACAAATGTGAATGTTGAATGTTCGACACTTTCAGCGTCGGAACAATTTTTTGCTTGTCGTAGGGTGTTGTTCGCTCGCGCTCACTTTACCCTACGCTATTGAATTTGTCGCTTTCAGCGACTTTTTAATTATGAAGAAGTTCAAAATCATACCCGGACTTACTGCTTATGGAGATTTGCCGGAACAATTTAGCGCAACAGGCATCGGAACACATCAGGAAGGTCTTGTAGTGCAATTTTCCTCATCCGAAAATCGCGCTTCCTGGGTTGGTAATTTTCAGCGCGGATTGACTTCTCTTGATGAAGTCCTTGAACATCCTGACGGTTCTTCTATGATTGTAGTTTCTGGTGGCGAATGCTACATCGTTGACATTGAACGGCATAGTTTGAAAGAAACTTTCGGCGGGGCGTATGAAACAATTTTTCGTGTCCCTGAAAAGAATATTGTCATTTTCGGAAGTTCGATTGACTTCGATTCTCTGAATTCTTCGGGACACCTTTGGCAAAGCCGCCGTATTTCTTGGGATGGAATTCGACATCTGAAGCTGGAAGACGACACATTAATGGGCGAGGCTTGGAGTTTTGAAGATATTTGGATACCGTTTTCTTTAGATGTAAATACTGGTGAACACAAAGGCGGCACAAAAATTGATTGACAAAATCTAACACATCATTTGCGTTTATTATGAAAAACATTCCAAGAGTAAAAGTAACCGACGAGGCGAAAAATAAGAGCGTGAAAATTTATTATGTATGGAATGAACAAAAGCGAACTGCGATTGATGCCGCACGACGGAGCGTGGAAAGATGATTTTTTGGTGGAACGCGAGCGCATCGAGACCGCCCTCGCGGATTCGTCCGTGCTTATCGAACACATCGGCAGCACTTCAATTCCGACCGTTTGCGCGAAACCTATTTTAGACATCGCAATTCTTTGCGGCGCGAAAGGTCTCAAACCGATTGCCGACGCGCTTTCCAAACTCGGTTACGAATATCGCGGTCAATTCGATGACGAAAACGGGCATTTTTACGCCGTGCTGGACAAAGATAACATCCGTTTCTGTCAGGCTCATATTTACACGGAAGCTAATGCGGACTGGTATTCAAAATTAAAATTCCGCGATTGTTTAAGGCAAAACGCCGAACTGGCACGGGAATATAACGATTACAAATTTGAGCTGGCGAACAAAGTTACAGACAAATCCGAATATGCGGAAATCAAGTCGAAGTGGGTTGATACGTTCATTTTGAAAATACTATGAAAAACATTCCGAGAGTTCTCGTTACCGGCGAAGCAAAAAAAGTTATTGCTGAACTACTGTGCGCCTTAGTTTGAGATTCTTTAAAAAGCGAAAAGTTCCTGCAATCTTTCACAAACCGTCTGCGCAGTTTCCCGATTTAGGACGGATATTTTTTTGCTGAGACGAGTTTTGTCAACGGCGCGAATTTGGTCGAGAGCGATGTAGTTTTCGTTTTCGTTTAATTCAAAAGCGATTCGCGTCGGAAAATTTCGACAAATTGAAGTGACAGGCGCGACGAGAATCGTGCCGAGCGCGTCGTTGACTTCGTTTGGTGAAATGACGACTGCCGGACGAGTTTTCTGCATTTCGCGCCCGACCGTCGGGTCGAGATTGACCCAATAGATTTCAAATCGCTTGATTACCATTCTTTCGCGTCAAATTCGGTCAGTCCGGCTTGATTCCAATCGGCAAATTCCCGGTGGTCGTCGCCCGTTTCGGCTAAAGCCGTCTGAAACATTTCGTTCCAGCCCGTGCGCGGCGGAGAATCGTTTTCTTTCTTTTCGTGAACGGGACGCAGAAGCAAGCCTTCGGGTAAAACCTGAAATTCGACCGATTTCTCAAAATGCAATTGCTCAAGCAGAATTTTCGGAATC
>JANPDZ010000692.1:0-17355 GCA_031431735.1 Acidobacteriota bacterium
AATCAGAAAAGAGCGATTTTATTCTGAAAAAATAGTTTTGTTAAACAAAACACATCAAATTTTAAGTGTTGCAAATACGATAGTTCTAGTATTTAGCTTTTGTCTAACTGACATTATTTTTGAGCGAAACATGAGTAATAACTTATAACTGATGTTACGCAAAAGATTTGAATTTGCGGCTGTGCCGCCCGATGTGCGAAAAGGCTGTGCCTTTCCGAGCAAATTTCTCAATTTTCTTTGCGGCTCTGCCGCCAATCGAGGCGGAGCCTCGGAGAGTTGGGATAAGCTTTTCGGAAAGGCATAGCCTTTCCGCACATCTGTGGGCAAAGCCCTTGAAAGCAAATTTGCGTAACATCAGTTATAACAGTAAAAAAAACTTAGTCGTTAAATAACAGTCTATGACCGCGTTGCCCGGCGGTCACCGCACCGAGCCTCTAAACTATCGTTATAATACGCTTTACTGCTAAAAACCGTGCATTAGCAACAAGAAACTTTGTGCCGTGAAGTCCAACGCGCCAACAGGTTTGTTGATTGTTGAGATAGAACCTGTTTGCAATAAAAAATAGTGATATTTTAACTTCCAAACACTAAAATAATGTGTGATTTTGAGCCTTTAATTCCATTACTGAGCGGTATAGAAATTGCTTTGACGCGAACTAAAGAAAATTTGCCCGCGAATTTACGCGAATCTAAGCGAATCTAATCAATTTTTAGGACAGCATATTTAGTCAGGCAAAAATAATTCAAAAATATTCGCGCTGATTGGCGTAAATTCACGGGCAGAAATAAAAAAACGAAGATTTTTGCAGTCGGTAAAAACTATGCCGATCAGTAACGCTTTAATTCACCTAATTTCGGTTGAAATTGACAGTATCACCATAAGATTTACCGCGAAATTGATGATTTTGCTTAATTGCAAACAGTTTTTATAACACGCGGATTATTACATCTGAAATCGTTTTTGGCAATAAACTTTGTCGGAAACAAGTAATGCGTCAGTTAAAAGTTACAGATAAAATGTGTGCTAAAAGAGCGGGCGTAAAACAACCCATCCAAACCTGTTAATGGTTTTATCGGGTCTTTTTACCTTTAATTTGAGAAAAGATGAAAGGTTATCAATGAACAGTAAATTTGAGGTCAGGAAGGGTTGTTTTACGCCCGCATTTGTCACAATGTGAATTCCTAACTATTTACTGAGGCATTACGGAAACAAAAAAAGACAATGCGCTGACTGCCTTTAATCATTATTAAATTTTAAAAATCTATTCACCCAAAACCATTGCTGTTGATATTCGGCAAATCGTATTTTGAGTGATAATTGCGCGGATCAGGTTTTGAGATATTTATTTTTTACGTTCGCCGCTAAAATCTAACGGCATCGGAAACATCGGTGCCGAGAGCGAGCCTTTCATCGTCTCGTTTTCGACCGTTCCGCTGATTGATAATTCGATCTGCTGTCCCTGCATTTCGGTGACGGCAACTGCAGAAAAACTGTTTCCCGTAACTTTTCCGTTTTCGATTTTCCCCTCGCCGAGCATTGATTTGAGTTTGCCTGAAATCTTTCCGTCGGTTTGATCTAAACTTAAACTGACAGGAATTTCCTGTCCTTGAAAATCAATCTTCAAATTCCAGTTTCCTGAAATATCAACTGCCGCTGATTCGACTGGTTTGCCGTAATTTGAAACATCTTGCTGATTACCGTCAGTGTCAAAAATCTCAACGCTCTCCGCATATTCTTTGGCTTGCGGCAGAATGTCTTCGGCATCGCCGACTATGACAATTGCCATCTGTTCGGGCAGAACATATTTTTGCGCGGCTATTTCGACATCTTCAATCGTGACCGCATCAATGTTGTCGCGGTAGGTTTGCAGATAATCGTCGGGTAAATCATAAATCTTTTGTTGGACAATTAATCCGGTCAAACCTTCCTGCGTTTCGGCGCGGATCGGGAAAACTCCGGTCAGAAAGTCTTTCGCGTCCTGCAATTCCTGTGCTGAGACCTTTTCGTCACGAATGCGGTTTAATTCATAGAAAAATTCTTTAAGCGAATCGCCTGTCACCGAAGTTCGGACTTCGGCAGTGGCTTCAAATGCACCCGCTAATCGGCGCGTGTCCAACTTTGAATAGGCACCGTAAGTGTAGCCTTTTTCCTCGCGCAGATTCATAAAAATCCGCGACGACGCGCCCGCGCCCAGTATTTGATTCATCAAAATCACTCGAAAATAATCAGGGTGATTTCTCTCAATTGCCGAATTTGCGATTACGATATTTGCTTGCGCCGAGCCCTTACGGTCAACAATTGTCAATGTTCTTTCCGTCCGTTCGGGAACTGCGTCGTAGGCAAAATCGTCAATCTTTCCGCCTTGCCATTCGCCGAATTTGTCTTCGATCTCTTTTATTAAATCGTCCTTTTCGACATCACCGACAACTATCAAAAGTGCATTGTTCGGAATAAACCTTTTGGCTTGGTATTCAACGAGCTTTTCGCGGGTGATTTTTTCGATTTCTTCAGCTTTCGGCGAAACTTTTGAATATGGATGCGAGCCGAAAATAATACGTGAAACCTGTTCATCAGCGAGAAAACTAGCTTGCGAACGTTGGAATTTTAAGCCTTCAATCGTGTTGCGTCGATAAAGATCCAGTTCTTCTTCGGGAAAAGTCGGTTTTAGAATCATTTCTGCCAATAAGCGCAAAATGTCAGAGGCATACAGTGTCAGCGACGAGGCAGAAATCGAAGTCGTGTCAGAACCCGAACTGGCGGAAAGCCCCGCGCCGAGTCGTTCGATCTCTTCGGCAAGTTGTTTTGATGAATAACTTTCGGTGCCTTCCGAAAGCATCGAAGCCATCGCCGAATTGATCCCGACAGAATCTGACGGCTCGTGAATATCGCCTGCACGTAAAAACAGTCGAAAGCTCACCAACGGAAGTTTCCTGTCTTCAAAAATCACCAATTTCAGACCGTTCGACAAAGTTGTTTCAAAAGGCTGTGGAATATTAAAAGCAATCGGCGCAAGCGGCGCTGGTGCTGTTCTGCGAAAATCTTCGTTCATAATTTTAAGAGTGGAGAGTGGCGAGTAGAGAGTAGAGAGTTAAAGGATTTCTTTTTTCGCTAATCTTCATTTCGACTCTCAACTTTTTTTCTCAGATATAATTTTAAGAGTAGAAAGTAGAGTGTACCGAGTTAAAGGAATGCTTTTCTCTCCACTCTCTACTCTCCACTAATTTTGTTTCGTCACGACATCGAGCAAAGTTCGGTTCCCGGTGTTGAGATATTTGGCGACGGTTTCTTTTATTTGACCGCCGGTGATCGCTAAAAGATCGTCGAGTTCCGAATTTATTAGTTCGGGTTGACCATCATAGAGGGTGAATTCGGCAATGTTCTGCGCCCGTGCCATTGACGACTGGCGAACGCGAATCGTATCGTTTAATAATTGGTTTTGGAGTTTCTCCATTTCGGCCGCGCTCACACCGTTTTCCGATATATCGCGAATTTCTTCCATAATAACTTCGCGAATCTGCGACAAATCTTTGTCGGGTTTGGGAATCGCGCCGATGAAAATACTTGATGGTCCGCGTCGTTCGTCTGTGAAACCGAAAAGTTGAATAATGGATTCGTCACCTTTGACGAGCTTTTGGTAAAGCCGCGAGCTTTCGCCGTCGTAAAGCAATTTTCCCGCGAGATAAAGTGCGTAAAATTCGGGCGTTCTTCGCTGCGGAATTTTCCAACCGATCAGAAACGCCGGAAAAGGCGCGAGTTTGTCCTCATATTCTTTGTAATTAACGGCGACTTCCGCAGGTTCACTGACATCGATCGGAGCGGGTTTTGGTTGCGCCGGAATCGTCCCGAAATATTTATCGATCAAACCCTTAGCTTCGTCAGTTTCAAACGCGCCCGACAAAACCATCACGGCGTTATTCGGTGCGTAATAAACGCGGAAAAATTCCTGCACGTCCTCGACCGTCGCGTCGTCAAGATCTTCCATCGAGCCGATGGTCGAATGCGCGTTGGCGAAATTTTTGTAAATCATCGTGCCGATAATGTCAAACACTTCGCCATATGGCTGATTATCGTAACGCAGACGTTTTTCTTCTTTGACGGCTTCGCGCTGATTGTCAAGATTTTCCTGCGTCACGGCAAGGGTGCGCATCCGGTCAGATTCAAGCCACAAGCCAAGTGGCAATTGACTTGCCGGAAGCGTTTCGTAATAATTCGTGCGTTCAGAGCTGGTCGTGCCGTTCATCGTCCCGCCGGCTTTCATGACATATTGAAAATGTCCGGCTTTCGGAACATTTTCCGAGCCTTGAAACATCATATGTTCAAAAAGATGAGCAAACCCCGTGCGCCCCAAACGTTCATTTCGCGAGCCGACATCGTAATAAACCGCAACCGACACCACCGGAATCGAATCGTCTTTGTTCAAAACGACGCGTAAACCGTTTTCTAATGTGTATTCTTCTAATTGTAATGGAGAAAGTTTGAATTGTTCGGACATAATTTCAAATATTTAATACTGAAATTATGAAAACATTTTGAGATGAAAAATGCAAAGTAGAGTAAGTAAATGTATGTGCAAAAAATTGAACATTTTGCATCTTTTCCTCCGTTGACATTGGTTTTATTTCATTTGTTTCTTGATTACCCGGTTTTCTCAGTCTCAGTAGATCCAAATTTCGGATGTCGGATGTCGGATTTTTTATGAAGCGAAAACCTGAATTTCTTTCGAAATCTTAAGCTTCGGATCGTTTGTTAATCCAAAATCCAAAATCTAAAATCCAAAATCTGTATCTACTGAGTCTGTTTATTTTGATTTTCTTCGGCAATTGCATAGAGCGCGGATTTGACTTGAAAGGGTGTCAGGTTCGGGTAAGTTTCAAGCAACAGCGCGATGATGCCGACAATGTTGGGACACGCAAAACTGTTTCCGGTCAAACTCTTATAACTTCCACCAGGCCAAGCAGTTCGAACATTAACCCCCGGCGCGGTCAGTTCGATGACTTCGCCGAAACGAAATCCAAACTGAAAAGGATCGGTCTCGACAGATTTAGAAACCGCGATCAGCGACGAAGAAAAGACCGATGGAAACGATGGCTGCGGTAGATTATTGGCAGCCGCGACCACAATACAACCAGCCTGATAAGCGCGGTCAAGCAAATCATGCAAAGGCGAGAAGAATTGTGGTTTGGTCGTTCCCAAACTCAGATTTATCAAACGGTAGCGTTTCTTGATGGCATATTCGAGCCCGGCAAGAAATGTTTGTCCGTCACCCAAGCCGCCTGCACCGAGAACTCTGATGCTATGAAATTGTACGTCGGGAGCAATCCGCGAAATAATTCCTGCACAAGCCGTGCCGTGACCGGCTGAATCACCGGTTTCGGATCTTTCGAATAGAACCCGTTTGTTATCGGCACGAGCCTCGACCGATTCGATTACTTTGCCCTGCAAATCAGGATGATTCTCGTCTATTCCGCTGTCAATAATTGCGACACTGATACCTTTCCCGGTTCGTGATTTCCAGCTTTCATCAATCTGGAAATACGTTGAGATTGTCCCGAATTTACTTGTTTCGTAACCAGTCACGGATGTCATATTTTTCGAGTAGAGAGTAGAGAATAGAGAGTAGAGAGTTACTGGATTTTCTCTCCACTCTCTACTCTCTACTCATTTTAATAGCTTAAAAAACTTGTTTCGCTCTTGCTGTCTGAAAATTTTACGACAGCTTCCAATACTTCACGGCACATTTCGCGTTCGGCTTCACCGCGTGAAGCAATTTCACGGATCAGAATCGCCAGATCAAGCATTTCTTTATGATCCGCCGAGCTTCTTAAATCTCTCAGCCAGGCGCGGACATCGGAAAATTTCGCGACTGTTTCGCCGTCAATCATCTTTTCCCCCAATTCATGGAAAAGTTTCGCCGATTCATACGCATTAACAAGTGATGCCACGGCTTCGGCAAACAACGCAGCTTTATCCATCTCATTCGGTGTAAAGGCTTCATAAGGCGGTTCGCCAATGCGATTAACATATTCTAAAACACCTATTACCTCGCCATTATGCCGTAACGGAGTCGCTAAGATCGTTTGCGTCGAATATCCGGTCTGTTTATCAACTTCAGCATAAAAAGTTTTTTCTTCGCCGGCATCAGTAACAGCCATCGGTTGACCCGATGAAAAAACAAATCCGGCAATTCCCTTTCCGGCCGGCACCCGCAAGTTTATCAATTGCCCGGCAACTTTGCCGATTGCCGACAAAAACCGTAAATCGCCTTGGTCGCCTTCGCGAATCAAAACTGACGCTTCTTCTGAATTCATCTCAAAAGCAGTTATTTTCAAAAGATTGACGATCGAAGCGGTTAACGGCTCGGTCAAAGCATTCGCGACATCAATCGTTTCGATCAAATTCCGAAGTTTTTTCTCCAAATTATTTTCGTCTGTTTCGGACATACCTAGATTCTTACCCAAAAAACCATAAGAATCAAACATTTGTAAATATTTCTTTTAATTAGATGGAAACTATCATTCATTAACCCTTTTCAAAACACATATAAAATTTAATTTTTGTGTTTGGACGCGCTTTCGGCTTGCGTTTGGGACAGGTATTTTTGTAACATTCGCGCAACAGCAAAGTTTTTTTGATGACGCGCTCAAAATTGTTTGAACACAATTTTCCGGGGTTTTCGTTTTATGAGAAGAGTTATTTCACTATTGTTGATCTTGTCGTTTAGTAGTGTTTTTGTATTTCCCCAACCGAAACAAAAATCCGTGACACCGCTTGAAAAAAACGATCCTTTTAAGATTGGCAGAGGTTCTTCATTTTCGGCATCAATTCCGCGAACAAATTCAACCAAAAATCCTTCAATTCCCAAAAGCAATATTACACAAGATTTCACGGATGCCCTTGATATTATCCGCAAAAATTATGTTGACGGAAAAAATGTTAATTATAACGACTTGACCAAATCGTCCATTGACTCGATGCTCCACGTCCTTGATCCGCATTCAAATTATTTCGATCCCGCTGAATATGAAGAGCTTTTGACCGACCAACAAAGCGAATATTTCGGCATTGGCGCGACCATTGCCAATTATCAGAAAGGCGATGAAACAAATACTTTTGTGATTTCGACATTTCCCGATTCGCCGGCGTTTCGTGGAGGTTTGCTTTTCGGCGACAAGATTTTGGCGGTTAACGGTGAAACAATGTCCGGCAAAAACTCTTCCATTGTACGTGACAAAGTGCGCGGCAAAAAAGGTTCGGTCGTCCGAATTCTTGTCGAACGTGCCTCGTCGAAACTACAAGAAACTGTCGAACTAAAACGGAACCGAGTACCGCAACCGACAATCCCCGACGCTTATATAATCCGTGAAGGCATCGGTTATATTGATCTTTCTGAAGGTTTTAATTACACAACTGTTGAAGAATTAACTGTTGCTCTCGATGAATTGCATAAACAAGGAATGAAATCGCTGATTCTCGATTTGCGGGAAAACACTGGCGGAATTCTTGATCAGGCGGTTAAAGTCGCCGAAAAATTTCTGCCTACCGGAAGCGTGATCGTTACTCAACGCGGACGTTTTGCGATTGATAACCGTGTTTGGCGTTCAGCCAACAAAACAGCGGAAACAATGCCGCTGGTGGTTCTGGTCAATGGTTCAACGGCTTCGGCTTCGGAAATCGTTTCAGGCGCAATGCAGGATTACGACCGCGCTTTGATTATTGGCGAAAATACCTTCGGCAAAGGTCTTGTGCAAAGCATTATTGATTTGCCTTACGGTTCGGGTTTGACTTTGACGACGGCGAAATATTACACGCCTTCGGGACGTTCGATTCAGCGTGATTATTCAAAAAGCAGTCTTTATGATTATTTCAATCACAAAGTCAGTATTTCTGAGCAGAACAAAACCGAATCAAAAACTTTAACGGGCAGAAAAGTCTTTGGCGGCGACGGCATTTCGCCCGACGAAATCATCAAAAATCCCGTTTTGACTGATTCGGAATCAAAACTTCTCGACCCGATTTTCTTTTTCTCATGTGAACTCGCCAATGGTAAAGTAAAAGGATTTGAAAATTATAAGATCAGCGGATTGATCGAATACGGTCAACGGATTCGTCCGGTGGATTACCCGGTAAGCGACGAGATCTATAATAAGTTCAAGAATTTCATTGCCCAAAACAATGATTGGAAAAACTTGTCATCAAATCTTGAAAACGAAAAAGCATTTATCAAAACCCGAATTCGATACAATTTGATCACCGCCGCGTTCGGAACGGTTTCGGCAAATCAGGTTTTGGCAGAAGAAGATAAACAAGTTGCCAAAGCCGTCGAGGTGTTGCCACGCGCTCAACAACTTGCGCTTCTTGCCAGCAAAGCACGTCAACGGCAAAAGTAAAGGCAAAAGGTAAAAAGTAAAAAATATCTGTTCTTTTTTGTAAGAGAAACTAGTGTTCAGTCAAGGTTGAATTGACGCCCCGAGCGGTAGCGAGCGGCTAAATTTACCAAGTCGCGACCGCTTCTGGTTCTGACAGGCAAACCCGTCAAAAAAAAACTCGTTGAGTCGAATTCTCAACGAGTATAAAAAAGAAACAGGAGGAATCAGAAGCCGGGCTTAAATGCTCTTTCAACAGTCTTACTCAACTTCTTGCCCGTTAGTAATGATGCAGTTCATTTGATGCAAGTTGCATAAGCCAGAATAAATATTCAAAAAAATCTCTGTAACCTGTCCGATTACAGAGATAACTAATAAAATTAGTTGAATTTCAAAAAGCTGCCTTAATGATCTATCAACGCATTCCACCTAAAAATTAAGTTTTAAGCCAATCTGTAGTTTTCTGGCAAAGGTGCTTGAGAAAACTCTATCTCGAATTTGACCGAATGCCGAGTTGGTCGAAACATTTATCGGATTGGTAAATGAAATCGAGTTAGTAACATTTTTGGCATCAACCTTTAAGTCAAAATTGAATCTTTCGGTTACTCTGAACTTTTTAGAAAGCGACATATCCATTTGGAAAAACTTCGGGCCGATAAAGAAATTGCGTCCCGTATTTCCAAGCTGTCCCGGTGTCGGAGTTGAAAATAATGCTCTGGTTGCCGCATCAAAAAAGTAATTCGTGCCGCTTTCCTGGATTAATGTTCCGCTGTTTCGCGAACAACCGTTGCAATTTGCCGTTGCCGAAACAACATTGCTGACAGTATTGACTCCGGCATAAACAGTAAAAGGTCTGCCCGAAGTAACATTAACTAAACCCGAAAGCTGCCAACCGCCGATAATGTAGTCAAGAACTGCGGGAATTCCCGATGCAAACATCTTTCCCTTGCCGAAAGGCAATTCGTAGGTGTAGAGTGCGCGAAAAGCATGCCGACGGTCAAAATCCGAATAAGCATAATTCAAACTACGGTCGTTCAAATCAAAAGGAGTGCTTCCGGCGGCTTGTCCGGTGCCCGTTCCGACTGTTGTAAATGTCGGGTCAAATGAACGCGTATCTCTTGATTTAGACCAGGTGTAGGAAAGATTAAACCCGAGTCCGTTTGTGATTCTGCGGTTTAAAATAAATTCAAGCCCGTGATATCTTGAAATATCGTTACTGTCCAGAACAAAGAAATTACCCGAAAACTGCGGATATTTTTGGAAAAAGGATGAACTAAATCCGTTTGTTACCATAATTGAATTACGGTTTTGCGAGATAAATGCCGCCGCCGCCGCAACTCCGCCGCCGGTCTGCACAGTCGCTGTGTTAGCAACTAAAGTTGGGGCAATAGTGGAATTTGCGATAAAACCGGTTGTTCCCGCATTTGTTGCATTTGAGCCGCTCCACAGAAAATTCAGCAAACATGAATTTGCAGTTGCCTGTGTTCCGGCTGCCACAGCGGCGCGGGCAACATTAAACGCGCTGAGAAATGTTTCGCCCGGACAACGCGAATCGCCGGCATTGATATTTACTTGGTTCGCGTCATAGCCGCCAAAAAGTTTCTGTCCCCGATTTCCGATATAATTAATTTCAAGAACGGTATTTTTGAAAACCTCGCGCTGAAAACTAATTGACCATTGATGAATTTCAGGAAACTGCAGAGCCGGATCAACAACCGTGATACTGCTGGTTGAAAAAGGAATCGGAGTTAATGCACTAAGCGGTGTCGGTGTGGTCGTCGTCGAAGGACTCAGATTCGGATAACCGTTTCTTAACAGTCCGCCGGTTGTATTGGTAACGGCAATCGTATTGCCCGGCGCACTTTGAAAAATGCTTGAAGCAAACACGAACGAATTGAATCGGTCATATGAAAGCCGGTAATTTGCACGAATTGATGTTTTACCGTTTTTGAACGGATCCCATGAAACACCGACCGACGGTGAAAAATTGTTCAAATCATCTTCAAAAAGATTGCCTTTTGTCCATGACAATGTATTTGACGCCGGTGAACCGATTGTGAAAGGCTGCACCGGACGCAAAATCGGGCGACCTTTTGATGTCGGTTGAAGTTTGGCTTCCCACCGCAGACCTAAATCAAACGTCAGATTTGAACGCGCTTTCCAGGTGTCCTGAATATAAAAATCATATTCCGGGTAAGTGGCTTTAAAATCCCATTTGGATCCGGCGGGCGAAAAAACAGTGCCATCCTGAGAAGCGACAAAAGCGCGTCTGACTCTGCCATAACGTCCGACCAGATCATTAATTAAATTCTGCAATCTGGTGCGGTCAGTCGAATTTATGCCGGGCGTTAATGTTGTGACGTTGTAACTTGCTAAAACAGGATTCGTCGTTGAACTGAAATTTGCTTCCAGGGTAGTCGCAATTCCGGCCACGCCTGACCTGTCATCTATTTGTTGACCAAAACGGAAATTGATTCCCGCTTTGATGATATGCGGCGAGAAATCAAACGTCATATTGTCAACAAACTGAATTGTTTGCAGCCGGCGCGCGTTCAGAACCGGTGCGCCGTTGCTGAAAGGATCAGTCACTAAATTGAAAATGAACGCCGGATTGGTATCAAAATTAGGGTCGGGATTATTAAAACTGAAAGCGAATTTATTAACCCCGAAAATGAATTCGTTTGTAAATTTTGCGGTCGGTGACCAGCGATAATTGAAAGCCAGATTTTTGGGGTCGCGGAAAGTATCAACTTTGTTCGGGAAACCCGGAAATGACTGCAAACCGCCGTTTCCCGCATCACCAACTGTATTTTGTTGCCCTTGGGCGTATCGGATATAAAACGAATTGTTGTCGTTTATTTTGAAATCAAACTTGCTGACAAAATCATATTGTTTCTCTCTCTGCGGGGCACCAAAGCTATATCCCGCCGTATTTAGCCCGTCACCGGCAAAGAAATTATTCGGAAGCGGCATCGCATTGAGCAAAGCGATCGTGGTCGGGTCAAAACTTCCATCGGTTGTTAAACCAACTTGGGTAGCAACATTGTAGGAACTGATACAAGGCGTTACCACCGGAGAACCGCAATTTCCAAATAATGGTGTCCCGGAGCCATTGACAGAAGCGGTTGATGTTCCAGCCGGAGAATTTGCTAAGCCCTGAACATAACGAAAAAGTCCCGCTCGGGCACTTGGAGTCAAAACAGTTCTTGTTTGCAAACGGGTTTCATATGCCCGTAACATTTGCAGATTGACAAAAAAGAAAGCTTTATCTCTGAGTAATCCAAATTTTGTGCCTTCGCCAAATCCCGGATTAAAAAGCGGTCCGCCAAAACTTCCCCCGTAAATATGCTGAACAAACTGACCTTTCGGTCGGTTGTTGATATTATTGCTATATTCATTGGCGTTAAATCTTGGAGTTTGATAATACTCAAAAAGATTTCCACTAAATTTGTTGCCGCCGGAGCGCGTCACAAAAGTAACTTGTGCGCCGCTGCTGCGTCCGAGTTCGGCCGTAAAATTACTCGTCACGATCTGAAATTCCTGTAGTGAATCAGGATTCGGACGAAGCGGCGTAAAGTTTGAACCGCCCGCACTCGACTCATTGATGTCAATACCGTCGAGCGTAAAGTTAAAAGCCCGGTCACGTGAACCGTGAACATGAACGCCGCCGCCGGTTTCGTTAGCAATATCGGTCGAAGCACCCGGCACAAAATTAATCAAGTCAAGCGGATTTCTTCCGCGTTGACCGAAAATCGGCAAACTTTCGAGTGAACGTTGTTCGATTGTGGTTCCGATATTGCCGGAATTATTTGTTTGAACTACTTCGGCAGTTCCTTCAACCGTAATAGTTGCGGAAACATCGCCAACTTCCAAAGCAATATTAATAGTTGCGGGTTGATTGATATTAACTTTGTTTCCTTTTGAAACAAATTTCTTAAAACCTTGTTTTTCAATCGAAACCTGATAGGTTCCAACCTGAATCAAATCAAAAGTATATGCACCGCTGTCGCTGGTTTGCGTAGTCAGCGAAACATTTGTGCCTTCATTTGTTAAAGTTACGGATGCACCTGAAACCGTCGCGCCCGAACCATCGGTAACAGTTCCGGTGACCCGTGAAGTAGTTCCCTGTGCAAACAAGAGTCCGCTAAATGCGAACATAAAAATAAAAAGTGTCAATGCGATTGAAAACGGCTTTCTGCCCATTTTTGCCTCCAAGAAAGTAAATTTTAATAATAATACCTGATGAACTATCGGTAATCGAATAGGATTAATGATGGTAAGATAACATAATTTGTTACAAAAGTGTTAAGAAAAATTGGATTTTATTGCGGATTTTGATTTTTTTTATTTTAGGTATTGAAGAATAATTCCGTTCGCCCCAACTGCCCAACCGTACTTTTTTGTAAAATATAATCCGAATAGTCGTTCATTAGTGCCGCTGATTTGTTTTGTCCAGGTTTTGCCCTTGTCGGTTGAACGCAAAATAGTACCTTCATAACCAACGATGACGCCGTTTTTATCATCAGCAAAATCCACGCGCATAAAGGTCATCGGATAGATCGTTTTGATACTTTCCCAATTAATGCCGCCGTTTTCCGTCCTCAGAATCGTTCCTTTACTTCCGACAATATATCCTTCGTTCTCGTCGCGGAAATCAACATTGTATAGATCCAAGGCAGTTCCAGATCGTTGCGTTTGAAAAGTTTCACCGCCATTGTTTGATGCCAGGACAAGACCGTCATCACCAACAATCCAGCATTTCGAACTTCCGACAAAATCCAGATGATACAATTCTTTTTTTGATGGAGCAATTATTCTTTTCCAGGTTTCGCCGCCGTCTTCCGTTCTCATGACCAGTGAATCAATTACTTCTGATGATTTATTAAGAACCGAACCGATCACGATTCCACGTTTTTTATCGGCAAAACGAATACTTAAAAATTCGGGACTTCCCGTGCGAAAATCACTTGCTTTATAGATCTTGGTTTCCTGCCAGTTGCGCCCCGCATCTTTGGTAATGAACATCTTTTTTCCGGCAACAAGATAGCCGTTTTCGTCATTGCGGAAATAAATTTCGTTGATGCTCTCGGTCGTGCCAATGTCTTGTTTTGTCCAGTTTTTTCCGCTGTCGGCAGTCCACGCCAGATAACCGTCATCACCGGCAATCCAGCCTTTTTCAGTTGAAGTAAAAAACACCGCCACCAGATCGCCTTCGCCTTTTGCACGATTTACCTTCCAGTTTGTTTGCGCCGTAATAATTTGTGCCGTAATAAAGATTGCCAATAAAAATAAAACCGCTTGTTTGTTAAATCTCAAAGTTTAATTCTCCCCAATTTAATAATAAAAGGTGATTATAATGAAATAAGATAACCTTTTTTTCATCAATAATCACCCTTAGCTGAGGGATGAAGGATGAAAGATGAGAGATGAAGGATTGATGAAAATAATTCATCCCCCATCCCTCATCCCTCATCCCTTAATTGCTGATCCGATAAACCTTGCCTTTCCAGACAACGACGACCTGTTCGCCAAGCGAGAAGAATTGTGCCAATGCTTTTTCTTTGGTGATCAAATCGAAGTATTCATTTGAAGCAAATTTGAGTTTAACTTCCGAAATTTTCGCTTCTTCCTTAAATTCAGCATCAATCCAAATTCCGTTTTCAAGATAGAAGGTTTTTGCCCCAACTTTTTTGACGACAAGTTGTCCGTTAACTCTTATATTATCTTCATCATCTGTCACCGTCACGGATTCTTGCTTTGCTTTGGCATCTTTGCTTGCCATCACTGCGCCTTGTCCGGTCGTTGGCATTGGAGTTTTCATTTGCCTCATTCGATCGTCTCGTTCTCTTCTAAGAATAGTTGTGTTACTTGATGCGCCATCAACTTGAAAACTTCCGTCGGTTGCCAGAAACGAAGTATAAGGCGTGACGATGCCGTAACGCGTTCCGAGATCAACAATTTCATCCCGCAGTTCTTTGTTTTCGCCGTTTGAGCGAATCTGTTCGATCAGCCAACCGACACGGCGCGTTGCCCACAGACGCGGCAGAAAATCGTTTTTGTCGGCACGCATCGGAAAATCAAGATTTGTGTAATTAAATGTCCGTGTTTCGCGCCCGGTTTTGCCCTTCAGACGGAGCATCACGTTTTCAATATCGCTTGCATTACGATACCGCCCGATGATTGTCAGTTGTGAACCTTTGAAAATATCGGTCAATGTGCGCGGATACATCAAATCGGTCTGGACACCGCCGAAATCGAGATCCAAATCGGTCAAAACCGGCGAATTTACCTTTGTGAAAAAGTTTGACACTTTGATTTCCAGATCTTCTTTCGGCTCGACATAATCGGCGACACCGGAATTTTCCGCTGCGAGTTTGTCGAGTAGCGTCGTGTTGACATCATAGCCAACGCCAAACGTGAACATTCGCAAACCGTCAACTTTTACTTCCTTCGTGTTTTTAATAATTTTGTCAACATTCGATTCGCCAACCGTCGGCAAACCATCGGTCATAAAGACCATCATTTTCGATCTGTCAGACGAGTCAAATTGTTTCAGCCCGGCTCTGAGTGCGTCGTTGATGTTGGTTCCGCCATTTGGCTGGAGCTTTTTGACGAAATCTTCGCCGCGTTTTTTTCCTTCGGCGTTAGCTGAGATCATTTTTGATTCCATCAGATGTTCTTCGCCGGCAAAACTGATGACATTAAAATGATCGCCTTCGCGCAGAGTTCTGATGCCGAAAAGCAGTGCGTTTCGCGCCTTTTCCATCTTGCCTTCATCGGCCATTGAACCGCTTGTGTCGAGTACAAAAACAATGTCTTTATTAACCAGTTGGCTTTCAGTAAGATTGTCTTTCGGCGAAATCTGCAAAAGAAAATATCCGTCTTTCCCCGGTTCTCGATACGTCAGAAGCGACATTCCGAAATCGTTGTTCGATAAACCGTAAAACAGCTGAAAATCATTGTCGTTACTTGATGTTTCAAACGAAATTGACGCTGACGTTTCGCCTTTTCGTTTGACTTCGACCTGATGTGACGGTGAATAAATATTCCGCAAGGCTTCACGCCCGACAATTTCGATCTTCCCCGAAACAGTGCCGAATTTTTGCGTCGGCATATTTCGGCGAACATCTTCATTGGGTTGGCGTTGCCAGAGATTTCTGCCCGTTCCGAGCGGATAACGATAGGCAACCGTTCCTGATTCGGCTTTCAAAACCTGCGTATATGTTAATTCCAGTTTTTTATCGGAATTTGGCGGAATCGGAAAGATCGAAGCCTGAAACAGATCTTTTCCCGCATATTCCAGAAGTCCCGGATCGCGTTGACGGCGAACGATCTCATCATAAATTCTTCGTGCCTCTTCGCGTGAGCGAACTTCGCCGACAAGTTTTTTGCCGTTTTCCCAAATCGCAAATTCAACGATCGCCGCCGTTTCCGGGATCGGGAAAAAATATGTTCCTTCGAGTGTGTAAGGCGTGTCGTTGCGAAAAACCTGCTCGACATGTGTGGTTGCAACTTGTCCGTTAATGCGGGTATCGAGCTGGATGGATTTAACCGGAAGCGCATTCGGAATCGGCACCGGCCGCGGAAGAGGTCGTGGCTGACAGGGGCGAAAATCGCAGATTATCGGCACGATCACACCTTGCGCGAATGTCGGAAGAACGAAAAAAATGCCTGCAAAAATAATGCAGACAAAACTTGCAAAAGGTCTCAGTTTCATAATTTTCTCCTAATACTAAAGGTACAAAGCGCTGATTTTAGTAATTTAACGCTTTGTATGACGGTTTAAAGAACGTTTGAAGTTGCTTTATCTTGCAGGTAATCAAAATAAGTTTTTATAAATTTATGTTTTTTTTTGTTTAGTCCTGATAAGTTCTACCCGTGACAGATTTAATCAATCAGCGGTCAATTTTTGATATTTCGTCTCGAAGAACGATAATTATGTCCAAATTTGTCATTACTGAGCGGCATAGAAATTGCCACTAAGGTAAAATGCTTTATTATCAATATTTAGAGTTTCGGATAACACCCAATCTAGCAAAAAGTGTTGAATTTATTAGATATTTTATCAAAATTTTTAGCCAAACTTTGGCTTTCAGCTTTACTTCAAAAGGCTGATGAGTTAAAAAAAATGCCAAAAGTATTTTATGTAAATTGAAAAATAAGCAAAAATGAGCTGACTTTAATTACATAATATTTGTGTAAAGTGTTGAATAATCAGACGCTTATTAATTAGGGCAATTTCTATGCCGCTCAGTAATGCAAATTTTTAACTGTTTAGATCATTATTTCGCCTTTAAAAAGGTCATTTTATTCACAACTTTGCCGCCCTCAATTCTAATTCAAATGTGTATCACACAAGTGTGTATGTCTGTGTCCAACATTTAGTCGGATTCGCATTGCAGTCAGCTTGTGTAAAGCCGGATGGGTTTTCATCAACCTGTTTCAGACGGTTTAATGAATCGTAATTATAATTCTGAACTGCGGTAAATCCCGGATTATTGCCAACTGTCGGAACTGTGATGGTTTGCGATTGAATATTTCCATTATTCGCTGTTGAGCCGTAATCGTAATTGAGTTTGAGCAAGTTTTGACTGCTCGCACCTGAGCCTAAACCAATCTGAATCGGTTGCAATCTCGAATTAAAACTCGTATTTTCCCAAAGTCCATTGCCAAGTCGCATCGAAGAAACTGCGCCCGCCCCTGTATAATTGAACGAATTGGCATAATTGCGGAATGTGTCATTCACCTTTTTGCTTTGAACTTGTGCCAATTCGCCGTCATTGTCGAATGTGTTTTTGACAACCCGACCACTTGGATAAGTTTGCTCAATCATCGCGCCCGACAGATTATAGACATAGCTCGAATTGTAGGTTTGTCCATCGGTGATTTGTTGGCTCGATAAAACTTTGCCGACATTATCAAATGCCAAATATTTTGTTTCCGAAATCGAACTCGAAACTTTTGTTAGTTTGCCTTTGGAGAAAGCCACAT
>JANPDZ010000693.1:0-1766 GCA_031431735.1 Acidobacteriota bacterium
CTGTAAAAAAAGAAGGCGCGGTTTTTCCAAATCGGACCGCCGATTGCGCCGCCGAAAACATTTCGGTCGAGTTTCGGGCGCGTCACGCCGTTTCGGTTATTAAAAAAATCGTTTGCCGTCCAGCCGGTTCTGCGTCCCGTCAGAAAAATCGCGCCGCGCAACTGGTTTGTTCCGCCTTTCGTAACAAGCGAAATTTGTGCGCCCGACGAACGTCCCTGCGAAGCGTTGGCATTGGTCGTCGTCACGCGAAATTCTTCAATCGCTTCGGCGTTTAAGCGCAAAACCGGATCGAAAATGTTATTGGTGACAGATTGATTGATATCAACTCCGTCAAGCGTAATGTTTGCCTGATCGCTTCTGCCGCCGACAACGTAGCCAAAGCGCGTAACGCCCGGCTGAAGCGTCAAAAGATTGATGACATCACGCGCTTCGGTCGGAAGCTGCGTAACTTGTGTTGAATTAAATGAATTTCCCACGCTCGCGTCTTGTGTATTGAGCAAAGCTTCGGCGGTATTGCTCCGCACATTGACGGTTTCGTTGATGTTTCCGACTTCCAAAACGGCGGAAATCTCCGTCGGCGTGTCAACAATGGCGCGAATTTGCGTGTTCACAAATTTTTTGAAGCCGTTCATTTCGATTTCAAGGCGATACATTCCCGGCTGAATTCCACGAAAAGAAAATGTCCCGTTTTCATTGGTCGTGGCGGTGCGGGAAAAACCTTTTTCGGTGTTGGATAAAGTAACGGTTGCGCCGGAGATAACTTTTTGTTGTTGATCAAAAATCGTTCCGCTGATTGAGGTTGTTCCCGACTGCGCGTTGGTAATTTCAGTTAAAAAAACGGAAAGCGCAAGGGCAATCAGCATCAAAAAAGTTTTTTGTCGAAGGACCTTGAAGTTCATCGTTCTTCCTGTTGGCGAAGTTACGCCGATGGTGAATTAAAAGTAATATTGATTGAAATTCCTGTATAAATTGCCACTGGATTACTGCCTAAAAAATCACTTCAGCCCGACGCGCCTGACCAATTCATCAAAACGCGGGTCGTCGCGCAGTGAATCAAACTGCGGCTCTACCTGAAGAAATGGAATTAACCACTCATGTTCTTGATAAGATTTTTCCAGATATTCGAATGCTTTATCTTTGTTACCTAATCTGGCATTAACGCCCGCGCGGCGAAAGTAATAACCCTTTTCTTCACGTTCTAACTCAAGCAAAACGCCCTGCCAACCTGATTTCTGATATGCCGTCTTGAACCGTTGAATCGTTTCATTATCTTCTTTCTGGAGTGCTCGAGATTTAAGAAACCACTCAAATGCTTCAGATTCGTTTCCCTGCGCTTCCAATGTTCTAATAAGCCAGTGGTAAGAATGAGGTCTTTCCTCATTCATTTCGATCATTCGTTTGTATTGTGCGACGGCTTCTTCATAGCGTCGGGCAAAATACAAGCTATTCGCGTAAAGTCGCTGGTTAAAATACGATGTCGGATCAAGATCTATGGCAGTCTTGATCTCGGCAATAGCCTCGTCAAACTGCCCGCGACTCGCAAGAACACTTGCATAAGTATTATGCGCCATCGGGGAGTTAGGATCTAGTTCCACGGCACGCTTGCAATCGCGCTCCGCTCCTGCGAAATCATATGCATAGATAAGTTTCTTCCAGCACAATGCGCTATAAGCCTCAGAAAGATTTGGGTCCAGAGACAACGCTTTATTGGCTGCTTCGATCGATTTTTGATATTCCGAGTTGTGAGCTATGCCTGCCCAGGCAAG
>JANPDZ010000694.1:0-7994 GCA_031431735.1 Acidobacteriota bacterium
AGCAGCTTCTTGCTTCATTCAGCCTTGAAAACATAGGCAAAAGCGACTTAGAGGCTTCTTGCACGAGTTTTTTTGACCTCGCCAGCCAAGTCTAAGCACAAGATAATATAGAAGTTATCGCTTAACTTAACGCCATTGGGCGAAGCGGGGCGCTGTCGCCGTTTCCAACGGCTAAAAGCAAATTTGCGTAACATCAGTTGTAACTTTTTACTGAGGCATTACTTCCGATTGAGAACAGATGTCTGATTTGGCGAATTTAGTTCATATTTGATTCCGCGCCAGTTGATCTTGCGCGAAAGCAGCGCACAAAACGCGTTGTAAAAAAAGAGCGCGGGCGAAAAAATCCAAAGCGTGTTTTGCGTCCAAAATTGTTTGTTCAATTCGTTTTTGTAATTTTGCAGAACTAATTTGACGGCATTTAAACGGAACCACGATTTGCCGATGCTGAAAGCTGAAATCAAAATTAAAGAAACGACCGAAAACCAAAACGCCGCAGAATTGAAAGGATAAAATGCGAGATTAATAATTCCCCAAATCCAAACCAGATTAAAAAGTCCCGCGCCGATCAATGATTGAATCCAAAGATGTGCGGCGTAAACGCGCGTGATTTTCATCTGCCGCGTCGTAAATTCGAGACATTCCCGAAAACTACAATTTTCGATCGAAACCGCCAAGGCTTGCGGAACGAATGCAATTGGCAAACCGGCTTCTTTCAACGCCCGCGTAACGGCAAAATCATCCGAAAGCGTGCCGCGCCATTTTTCGCGCATATTTATTTTATCGAAAGTCGCGCGCCTGACGGCCATCGAACCGCCCCAGCAAAAATTGCTTTTCACATTCGCGCCCAAGGCCGAAGCGATCGAAGCGTTCCAGACCGACCGCATTTCCGAAGCAAGACTGAATTTCTTTGAAAAAAACCAGCGATACGCGGTTGCCGCACCGATCTTTTCATCCCGTAAAGGCGCGATCAGATTTTGCAGCCAATTTTCTGTAGGACGCACATCGGAATCAACAAAAATAAAAACTTGCGATTCCGCCGAAACGTGCAAAACGGCTTCGCGCAGATTGTGAACTTTTTGGCTTTCGTTTTCGGATTTTCCCGCAACAACAAGTTTTGACTCTGCGTTCTCTGCGCCTCTGCGTGAAACATTCTCGATAACTCTGACAGCTTCGTCGCGCTCCGAATCAACCACAAAAATCACTTCGTAACGCGGAAAATTCTGCCGAAAAAGGGCGGAAAGATTTTCTTCCAGATCTTCGTCAAGTCCGCGGCACGGCGCGATTATCGAAACGAAAGGCACGAAAGCCGTCGGCGGTTTGGCGAGTTCCCGTTTGAAGAAATTTAAGTATTCAATCCCGCCGCGAAAAGATTTGTAGCTCAGAAAAACGAGTGCAGCGGCGAAAAAGTAAAAGACTAAAATCATAATTTGAATTTTTATTTTGCCCGCGAATAAACGCGAATTTGCGCGAAAAAAGAACAAAAGGATTTTTATTCGCGTCTTTTCGCCTTCGCGGGCAAATTTTCTTCAATTCATATAATTTGTAACATGAACTAAATTGACAAGAAATGTTTCAAATTCTCGATCGTTTTAGCGGTCGCGCCGCGATTTTTCTGCATTACTTCGAGCGCGTTTTTTGAAAGTTCTTCGCGTTTTTCCGCTGTTTTCAAAAGTTCCGCGAAAATGAGTGCCAAATCATCGGCAATAGATTCTTCGTTCGTTTCGGGCAATTGGATGAGCGCATTTTTGTCTAAAAATTCTTTGACCGCCGCGACAAAATTCATCGTGTAAAAACCCGTCACAATCGCTTTTCCCGCCACAGCAGGTTCTAAAATGCTCTGTCCGCCGTGCGGAATCAGGCTGCCGCCAACGAAAACGATTTCCGCGAGCGGAAGGGCGGCACGAAGTTCGCCGATCGAATCGAGCAGAATTATTTCCGCCGTTTTATCGCGTTCGGTCGGCGTTTCAGAACGCCGTGCCCAATCAAAACCCGTCGCTTTTATCAATTCGGCAACTTCCGCAAAACGTTCGGGATGACGCGGCGCAATAAGAAGACGCGGCAGATTGTCGAGCGAATCTTTCCAGAGTTTTTTGAACGCTTCGAGAATCCATTTTTCTTCCGGCGCGTGGGTGCTTGCCGCAACGATCAACGGCACATCTTTTGAAATTGCAAATCTTTTGCGGAAACTATCAGTCAAATCACTCGGCTCAAAACTTTGGTCAAACTTGATATTGCCCGTCACCCTGACTTTGCCCGGATGCGCCCCGAGCGACATCAGACGGTTTGCGTCAGCATTTTCCTGCATCAATGCCAAATCAACATAGCTCAAAACGCGACTGATAAAATTTTTGATATAGGAATAACGCTTAAAGGATCTTTCCGAAAGTCTGCCGTTGACTATGACAGTGCGTGCGCCGCTTTTGTTGGCTTCGCGCAAGAAATTAAACCAGAGTTCGGTTTCCATCAAAAGCACAACCGACGGGTTAAACCGGCGCAGAGCGCGGCGCACACTGAATTTAAAATCAAACGGAAAGTAAAAGATCGCGTCGGCTTTGTTTTTGAAAATGTCTTTAGCAAGAATCTGTCCGGTGCGGGTTGTCGTGGAAATTATCAGGCGATGCGCGGGAAATTGTTTTGTGAGTTCTTCGACCAACGGTTGCGCCGCGTTCGTTTCGCCGACCGAAACGCAATGAAGCCAGACGACCGCGCACTCGTTGGGTTCAAATTCCGGCAAAAACCCGAATCTTTGCCAAAAACCCGACGCATATTTTTCACGTTTCAGCAAAAAAATCGGCGACATTAGAATGAAGCCGATGGTTAGCAGAAAACTGTAAAGTATGAACATAGCGGAAAGTGCATAGTGCATAGTGCATAGTGCATAGTTGTTAAATCCAAATTTACACTATGCACTTTGCACTATGCACTTTGCACTGTTATTTAACCCGTTCCATATATTTTGATTCGGACGGATTGACCTTGATTTTTTCACCTTCGACGATGAATGGCGGCACATAGAGCGTGACTCCGTTTTCGAGCGTCGCGGGTTTGTTTGAATTTGAAGCGGTCGCACCTTTCAAGACCGGTTCGGTTTCAACCACCGTCAATTCCATCGAAGCCGGAAGCTTAATACCGATCGGCGTGCTGTCGTAAAATTCGACCTCGATCTTGAGGCCGGCCATCAGCCATTGCGCCGCGTCACCAAGCTCTTCTTCGGTCAACGCAACCTGTTCATATGATTCCGTGTTCATAAAATGATGATGCGAGCCGTCTGAATAAAGATATTCCATCTGCTGCTGGTCAAGCCGCACCACATCGAGCGTGTCATTCGAGCGAAAACGATGCTCAAACGAGTTTCCCGTCAATAGATTGCGCAGACGCGTCTGCACCATCGCCCGCAGATTACCCGGCGTGTGATGACGAAATTCCATCACCCTGACGGGCGTTCCTTCGTGCAAAATAACCATTCCCTTTCTAATATCGTTTGCCGATTGTGCCATAAAACTGTTAATAATCTCCGTTTGTTAAAAAATTGCTGATAATTGCAAAATTGTTAGTTTAATTTTTACAAGGTGATTTTGTCTAGCGGGGGAAAAGTTTCAAGGTAATGCCTCAATAAAAAGTTAAAGAAAGATTTATTGCCGACGTGCGCCAGCGAAATAAACTTCGGAGTGATGCGCCTGTCTGTCATTCGGAATAAGTGAAAAGTGATAGGTGATAGGTGATAGGTGGTTTTAACCTCTCACTTTTCACTTTTCACCTATCACTTATTCCGAATGTAATCGCTTTTATTTCTTACTTTAATGTTCAACCTGCACAATTTCTAAAACTAACAATAAACAAAAATTGATTTTTTTTCGTGCCTTTCGTGTATGCGCGTGGGCAGATCTAACTTTTTACTGAGGCATTACGTTTCGAGTTCCAAGTCAAGAGAAACAACTTGGAACTTGAACCCCGGAACTTGAAACTAATTTTATTGAACGCGAACTTTCAGCCGAAAACTGCCGCGCCACGCGTCGGCTTTCATACATTCGTACACTTCGATTCGATAATCGCCTGCGGTCGTCGGCGAAACTTTCTTGCGATTGTTGCACGAAGCGTCCGAATCGGTGACATCTTCGCCGTTCGGGGCAGTGATGGAAACCGATATGTACCGATTCGACGAATTGCTTCTGATTTGCTCGGTCGTCAAAGTCTGACCGCGCCGCACGCGAATGACGAAAACTTTTTTGCCCTTGTAGCTGTATAAATTTCCCGTCGCGACCGCTTGTTTCGCCCCGCGCTTGAATGTGATCCGCTGCGCTTTCTGCGCGAACAGATTTGTTGCTCCGAACGCCAATAGGACGAAAACGGATAAGATCAATAATTTCTTTCTCATAAATATCTCCTGTTTAGGAATAAGGAACATGAAAATAATAACTTATAACAGTAAAAAAAACTTATATCGTTTAGTAGCGGTCTCTGACCGCGTTGCCCGGGAGTCAAAGACACCTCTCTTGAATGGGGATTGTTTTTTTTCAAAATCGAAAATTGACATGAGCGGGCGCAAAGCAACCCTTCCAGACCTCAAATTTGCTGTCAATTGATTGATTTTCTTTCATCTTTTCTCAAATTATAGGTTAAAAAGACCTGATAAAACCATTTACAGGTCTGGAAGGGTTGCTTTGCGCCCGCGCATGTCAATACATATTCAATTCAAAAAAAAACAATCCCCATTCAAGACACCTCTCTAAACTATCGTTCTAACTTTTTTTTGCATGTTCCTTAATACGCGGTGTTTTTGTTGGTCGCCGCATTTTTATCGAACGGCAGCGGCGGCGGTTCTTCGCCTTCCTTCGGATATTCCTTGTTCATACTTTCATAGATTCCGACAATTTGCTCAACCCATTTGTTCGCATCGGCGTTTGAAGGGTCAAGTTTTTGCGCCTTTCGATAATCGCCCAAAGCCGACGCATATTGACGCGCATCGGTTAAAGCCAATCCGCGATTGACATACGCGACCGCCAGAGCTTTTTTCGCCGCGTCATCTTTCGGTTTCGCCTTGAGATCTTTTTCGGCTTTAACAATGTCGGCATCGAATTTGGTTGTGTCAATCGGACTTCCGCCTTGCGCCCATTTCGATTTCGTGTCCGATTTCGGCACCGCCGCCGTATTCGGCACGGGCGCATTTTGGCTCTGATGGCTCGAAACCGTCAAAGTGTTGTTCGTATTCGATGTCGTCGGTGAATTGGTGCTGACGGTTTGCTGCGCGGCACTATTGCAACCCGCAAAAATTAAAGTTGATAAACCTAAAACTACAATTTTTTTCATATTATTTCTTATCAATATAAGGGCGTGATTGAACGACGTAAATGCGTCCGTTCATAATTCCCCATTCGATGTCCTGTTCTTTTTTTCCGCCGAAAATTCGTCGGATATTGATCGCGATCTTTGCCAGATTCCGCACTTGCAGATCGGTCAAAATGCGCTTGGTCTGTTTATTAACGCAAGTATCAGGCGTTTCGACCAAACCACCGCTCGGGTCAAATTTGAGCGAATTTTCCTGTTGCGAAAGCGTCATCACGATCACGGAATTTGATCTCGGATTAAACAAAACTTGTTCGGGAATTCCGTTATTATCTGGAATTTTTGAATTATGACCGCAAACCACGCTCATATAAACCGAGTTTTTGTTTTCGTTGTCAAACGGGTCTTTCGTGATCATCACACCGCCTTTTTCCATATTCACGCTGAGTTGAATCAACGCCGACATATATACGCTCTGTTGATCAACATAATTCCGCACACGAGCCTCATAAGCCTCAAACTTCCAGAGCGATGACCAGACTTTTTTGACCGCTTCGATCAGCTTTTCTTCTTCCTTGACATTCGGCACGCTCGAATAAAGTCCCGCGCCCGAAAAATTCGGCAAATCTTCCGAGTTTGACGAACTGCGGACAAAAACCGATTTACCGCCAAGCTGCGTTTTCCATTTCTGAATGATTTCTTTTTTCAAAGCCTCGTCAAATGTTCCGTTTTGAATTTTAGCGCGGAAGGCTTCCAACGTTTGCCGCCGAAAGCGCGGATTATGAATAAAATCGTTGGTATCGAGAAATTCGCCAATCTCACGGTCGAAACCGTTGTCTTTCATAAATTTGTCATACCAGTAAAAAGGCACCGTAAATCCGTCGGGAACGGTAAAACCGGGCAATTTCGCAAAAAGCATTTCCCCAAGATTGGCTGATTTCGAGCCGAAAGCAATGCTGTCTTTTTTCCGCATCTCGCGTAAGCCCGTTAGTTTTTTTACATTCAGATTGGCGGGAGCTTCACGCGGCGGATTCGGATTATCTTTGTCTAAAATCTCTTTATCGGCAAACTTAAACTCATACTTGGTCAAACTCGCATCGAATTTGATCCATTTCCCGTCCCACTCTTTAAAAAGTTTGTCGGCATCTTTGATATATACATTCGGAATATTCCAGCCTTTCGCCAGAATATTGATATGCGAAAGCGGTGTCGAAGGTTTGGCAACGATAATTCCCCGAACGGGCGGCAGACTTATCGGAAGCTCTTTCAAAATAATGATCTCGTTATCGCCGACCTCGACAGTGTCATCGAGTTTATCTATGATGTGCACACGACCGATCGCCGTTCCCGTATTAAGCGCGAGATATTCCTGATTTTTGTTTAATTCATCTTGCGTTATGCGCTCAAGTCCGAGATTTGCCGAAGCGTCTTCCTGACGGATCGAATTCGGTTTGTAATACACCTTTTGGAAAAATGATTTGTTGATAACTTCATTGGCAGTTTTGATATGTTCGCCGTTCGCAAGATCGCCTTCCCATAACTCCCAAGTCCATTTGTCAACCGGCTTTTGCCACGCGATCGTGCCGACGATAAAGCGCCGGTCTTCGGCAAAATACGCGGCTTTGTAAATATCCGTGCCGACCGGCGCCAGTCCGGTCGCAAACAGAAAATCTTTGTGAAAACGATATTTTTGCGAATTGACGTAATAAATTTTATTTTTGTCTTTGCGGTCAATCACAAACATCACATGCGGCAGAGCGTAGGGCGTTCCCTGATGATAGACTCGTCCGATCGAATCAAACTCTTTCTGCGATTTAATTGCGAGCAGTGAGTTTTTCTTTGAATCGGGTTTTTTGTCCATCGCACCAAGCGGTTCGCGGGTCGGTGAAGGCTTGCGAGACATTTGTCCGAAAACAAACATATTACCGAGAGTAATGGTTAAAATTATTAAGCTCAGAGTTTTCCAAAAAGTTTTTATTAACATATCAGTTTGTGTCACCTGCTTCGTTTTGATTAGCCTTATCCAAAAATCGTTTTCGCAGTGAGTTTGTATCGACTCTATTTTCCAGATGGACGTCCAAATCAGTAATGATCCCGTCTTTCAAATCATAAATCCATCCGTGAACCCGCACTTGTTGCCCGCGTTCCCAGGCGTCTTGAACAATCGTCGTTTCGCCGACATTCAAGACTTGTTCGACGACATTTAATTCGCAAAGTTTGTCCAGCTTTCGATCTTCATCTTCAATTTCCGATAAAACCGTTTCGTACAGATTTACCGTATCCTGAATATGCCGCAGCCAATTATCAATCAAACCGTGCCGTTTGTTTTCAAGAGCCGCTTTGACGCCGCCGCATCCGTAATGCCCGCAAACAATTATATGCTTTACCTGCAAGACTTCAACCGCAAACTGCAAAACCGACAGACAATTCATATCGGTATGCACAACCAGATTAGCAATATTCCGGTGAACAAAAATCTCGCCCGGCATCAGCCCGACAATATTGCTTGCCGAAACGCGGCTGTCCGAACAACCGATCCAGACATATTCCGGATTTTGCTGTTCGGCGAGATCGGTAAAAAAATTCGGTATTTTTTCTCTGACCCGTTTTGACCAAATTTTGTTGTTATCGAATAAGTGTTTACCCTGTGTGCAACTTAAAAATCATTTAGAAGTGCTAACTGAAGCGGTTTGTTGCCGATTTGCATATTC
>JANPDZ010000695.1:0-6229 GCA_031431735.1 Acidobacteriota bacterium
AATCAGAAAAGAGCGATTTTATTCTGAAAAAATAGTTTTGTTAAACAAAACACATCAAATTTTAAGTGTTGCAAATACGATAGTTCTAGTATTTAGCTTTTGTCTAACTGACATTATTTTTGAGCGAAACATGAGTAATAAAGACACGGATCAACTCCGCGTCTTTATTACTTTAAATCATTGATCTGAATTGAGCCGTTAATTGCGGCGGTTGTTGCGGCGGTTATTGTTTCTGTTGTTGTAGCGATTATTGTTATTGCGGGGCGTCGCGCGCCGGTTGCTCCAACGATTATTCCAACGATTATTCCGACGATTATTCCAACGATTGGTGCGAATAATCACCCAACGACCGTTTCTCCAGCGTCTTCTTCGGTTTTGGGGTAATAAAAGCGCGGTACCGGGCGCAGCATTGTTTTTGATATTGGTCGATTCATTAACAACTTCGGCCTGGCTTTGCGAAGGCAAAATAAAGACCGATGTGCCAACCAGTAAAAATAGAACGATAATTTTCTTAAACATATTTTCTCCTTTAGTAGTAAAATTCAGCGTTGCCGCCAAACATAAATTGCCTTGACAAATCAGCCTTGAAATTGAAAAAAGACTTCTCCCGGAGAAGTCTTTTTTCTTCTTTGAGAAGCTAAAATGAAAAAAGCTTAGTGCCTTCCGATTAATAACCGCTTTTGGCGGCGTTAGCGGCGTTGTTGACCGAATCGCGCAGTGCTTTGATCTTATCGTGCGCTGCTTGAACGGCTGTGTATTGGGTCTGCACAAAGTTTGCGACATTTGCCGGAAGCGGCAGTTCCAACGCTTGTTTATAAGTGTTTTTGGCAACGTCTTCGCCGCGTTCGCATTCGTTCAGAATCGCGCCTTCATCCTTTCCGGTGACGATTGATTTAATATCAATCCAACCGCGATGAAGTGCGCCCGTAAAACTTCCCGAATTTTCAGGATCGCCGCCGAGCTCGCGGACAAGCATCTGCAATTCCCCCGCAAACTGCGAGCGTTGCTGGTCATATTCATAGAACAGCGTTTTAAGATCAGAGTTTTGCACGCCTTCGGCGGCTTGTTTATAACCTTTCTGTCCGTCTTTGCAGGTCTCGATCAGACCGTTGACCGTCGAAATTATATCGTTGTTTGACGGTGTATTCGGATAATCAGGTTGTGTTGTTTCGTATTCGTTAATCATAGAGAACCTCCTTGAAAATTTAAAAAAATGATTACGTTTTAATAACGTATTAATCTCTTAAACAATTCGTGTGCCAGAACGTTTCAGCTTGTATTTACGGCGGTTTAGTAAATTCGGAGAATTTTGTGTGGAATGTATCGAAACAGATTCGTATGGAATCGTTGCAGAAATGTAAAAAAGGTGAACTTGTCCGAATATGATTCAAAAGAATTTGTATGTAATAATAAAAAATCACTCAAAATCAGTTCAATTTTATTGAAATATTGCATTGATTAAATCTATTTAGCAGTAAGCACAAATCTTGCTGAACTCACTCAGAGCTTGCGAGGTCTGAAGTAAGAGTTATTTGGAATTGAATGGACAATATCGAACCAATCAAAAAGACTCCCGACAATCCGACCGAAAAAATCGCTGACGAAAGCGGATTGGCGGTTGTTGTCGTGGACGAAAACGGAACGATTTCCAAGGCAAACAACAATTCGATTTGCGAAGTTTTAGAGGCATCTGAAGAATTTGCGCCCCGTTGTGCCGAATTTTGCGGCCGCGCCTTTCAAATGGCAAGTGAGGCCAAAGAAACGGTTGCGTATCAATGTTATGCGGGGCTTGATTGTCTGGCAGTTCCGCTTGATCGGGCGAAACCGCTTGTTGCGATCGTCGGCAGAACGTTCACGAAAGCCGAAAACTACCGCAAAGCAACCGAGCGCGCCATTTCGGGCGACTGGAACAAGTTTCCGCCGACGCGTGTTTTTGAAAACGTGCTTTTAAGCGGTTCGTCGAAAGTTTTGGAAACGACGGCGAAACGCTTGGAGAATTTGAGTTACGAAGGTTTTGACGAAGAGCGACGGAGCGACGCGGAGACGAAGAGAGACGGAGCGACGGAGGGACGGAGCGACGCGGAGACGAAGAGAGACGGAGCGACGGAGGGACGGAGCGACGCGGAGACGAAGAGGGACGAACAACCGGCAACGAACAACGAACAACGAACAACTGACAACGAACAACTGACAATTGATAACGAACAAACGGCGGAACCATCTCCGGCGGCGGAGATCACCAAGCTAATTAAACAGTTTAATGAGCAAGCAGCACAAGCACCGGTTGATTACGGGCAAACAACCAAAAAGACAGGCGAAGAAACCGAAGAGATCGCTGCGTGGCGTTCGCTTTTTGGTTCGCTATTTGATCTGACCTATCAAAACGCGTGTCTTTCGATCATCCGTTTTTTGTCAAAACGTTACGCGCTCGATTCGATGGCGTGGCTCGAACGCCGCGAAAATCAGTTTGAAAGTATCTTAGCGACCGGTTCGATGGAGGGTCGGGAATTCAAGATCAGTCTGCCGGCAGACGATAAACTGCTTTTCGATGCGCTCGAAAGCGAACTCTCGCTCGATTTGCGCGAACGCGCCAAGAACAGCGAAACAACCACACCGCAAACGATTTCGCTCTTTCCCGTTTCGGTCGGCGGCGAAGTTCAATGCGCGTTGATTGTGGCAGACGAACTTAAAGACGAAACGACCAAACGGCATATTTCGAGGTTTTGCAAAACGGTTGCTTCGGAACTCGAAATTTTGCGGCTTCGTGAAGAAGTCAAACGCCGCAATTGGCTCGCCAACGCTGTCGAAAAATTTAACGCGAGTCTGAAAAACATTGATACCGAAGATTTTTGGTCGAATCTGACCAGTGTTTCCGCCGAATTGATGCGCGCCGAACGCAGCTCGCTTCTTATTTTCGATGAGAAAAGCGATCTTTTGACCGTCAAAGCGGCAGTCGGCGCAACCGCTGACCGCATCAAAAACGAAAGCGAAGGAATCGGCGACCGAGTCGCGCGGCTCGTTTTGCAAAACGGTCAACCGGTCGTCGTCAGCGACATCAGCAAGATCGGCCTGCAGCCGGCGGCATCCGATTGGAGATATAAAACAAATTCTTTTATCAGTTATCCGTTCAGTATCGGCGATCGCCCGGTCGGCGTTTTGAATATCACCGACAAAGCCGACGGTTTGGCTTACAGCGAATATGATTTGGAACTTTTACACGCGATTGCGCCGCAAGTTGCCGTGCTGATTGACCGTGCCAATTTGAAAAGCAAAGCGGGCGAATTTGAACAGCTTTCCGTGACCGACGCGCTGACCGAATTGCCCAATCGCCGCTATTTGGAAGAACGCCTTGCAGAAGAGATCAAACGATCGAACCGCTACGGCTATCCGATGAGTTTTATGATGATTGATGTTGATGATTTTAAATCATTCAACGACGAATTCTTACATCCCGAAGGCGACAAAGCTCTGCGAATTGTCGGGCGATGCCTTCGCGAAACTCTGCGAAGCGCAGATGTCGCGGTGCGCTACGGCGGCGAAGAATTTTCGATTCTGCTGCCGCAGACAACGCCGGGCGAAGCTGAAACCATCGCCGAACGCATCAGGCAAAATATCGAATCAACCGAGTTTCCGAATCGTCAGATCACGGTCAGCATTGGCATTGCCAATTGTTGTCTGAATCTAAATTCGCCGCCCGATCTGATCGTCGCGGCGGACAAAGCTCTTTATGAAGCCAAACGGCGCGGCAAAAACAACGTGCAGATCTACGAAAAGATAAAAGCAGAATCGGACGGCGAAAAAAAGTAGCAAGGGCAGATTTCGCCGCTCTGCCCGGATAAATAAAAAGTGATACGCTTTTCAATAATCAAATGTGCATTAGCTGTAGGCAATAAGTCAGAACAGCGAGCGGTCGCGACCTGTTAAATGTTATTGATAAACAAAAGCGTCGCGACCGCGCAGGGTTCTGACTTATTGCCTGGTTTTTAAGTGAAAACCGTATGATTGGCAATTTACGAAAGCCATAATGAATTTACAACGCGAGAAAATTTTAGCAAATCTTTCGATTGACGATTTTATCGGCCGAAGCCGCGAAACGGACGCGCTGTTGCGCCGCGCGAAAGGCGAAAATAAGGTGAACGGACTGCTGGTTTTATCCGCGCCTTGTGCGGGTGTTTCCGAACTTTTGCGCCAAACTTACGATCAACTTTTTTATGAGCAGGGCGAGCTCATTCCGTTTTATTTCGCGCTCCGAAAATCCGACAAAACGGCTCGTCAATCAGCCGTCAGATTTCTGCAAAGTTTTCTTCAGCAAACCGTCGCCTTTCGCCGGCAGGACAGCAAAATTCTCGATGCCGCATGCGATGTTTGCGAACTCTCGGAACTTGCTTTGCCAAGCGATGGTTATTGGATCGATCGCTTGATCGAAACCTGCCAGACTGAAAGCAAACTCAACAACGAACTCGCTTTTGTCAAAAATTGTCTGAGCGCGCCGCTGCGCGCCCTTTCAAACGGCGCACGCATTTTCGTGATGATTGACGATTTGCACGAAGCCGAATATTTCGCGGGTGAGATTGATTTTGTCCGCGAACTCGGCGAAATTTTTTCGCGCCTCGACGTACCGTTTGTCTTTGCGGGACGCCGCAGATTTTTGTCGGGCAGTAATGCGGATGATTTTGAAACTTTGCATATTAAACCGCTCGCATTTGCCGATTCGGGTTTATTGATCGAAAATCTTTCGGCAAATTGGGGCGTTAAGATCAATGAACAAACACGCGATCTGCTTGCCATTCAGTTTGACGGAAACCCTGTGTTCATCAAATTTATGTTTCAATCGGCGAGCGAGAAACACTCCACGCTGGATAGTTTTCAAAAGGTTGAAAGAATTTACGCGGACGAAATTTTCGGCGGCAAAATCGCTAAGTTTTACGATGCGGTTTTTGAAGAAATCGCTCCTAACATCGAAACGCAGAAAAATATTTTGAGTCTTTTATTCGATGCCTTGAGCGTCGAAAACGAGAAAGCGCACATCGAAACATGGCAATCGCGGACAACTTTGGACGATACGGAATTTTCGCGTTTGATGCGGCTTTTGAACCTGAACGAAATTTTTCGGCTGACTTCAAATCTCGTCGAACCGATGAGCGAAAATTTGATTTTGAGCGATTATCTGGCGGCGCGTTTCCGGCTCGAAATCATTGTGCAAAATCGTGCTTTAACGGTCGGCGAAACGCTTTCGGAATTTCTGAAACGCGCACCGCGTCTGATGGCTGATTTTTACCGGCGCAATTCGGCGATCGGTTTGCGCGAATTGCTCGGCGTTTTCGATTGTCAGGAAATTCCGCGAAGTTTGATTGATTATTCGCGTTTCAAAGACGAATTAAAAGGCGCGCCGAACGAAGAAATTCTGAAATCGCTCAAAAACGAAACGGAAAAAATCACGCTGCCGCAAATCATTTACACGGCGCACACGGTTTCGTTTTACGCGCAATTTGCGCAGGTCGCCGATCGGACGCGTTCGGCGGTCGCGCTCGGGTTTATCGAATCCACGTATTCGGACGACGACGAAACGGTCTGGATCGCCGCCGAAATTGATTCAAAACTCGAAACGAAAAAAGAACTCGCGGAATTTTGGTGCGATAGATTGGAAATGGTCGCGCTTGTCTGCAATTTTCTGAATTATAAGATCTGGCTGGTCGCGCCCGAAGGTTTTTCGGCGGAAGCGATCGAGGTTTTGCAAAGCCGCGGTGCTTTCGGTTCGAGCAAAAAACAGGTTGAATTGCTGGTTGATTTTCTCGGCGTCAAAGACGCGCTCGGCGAACGGGTCAAAGCGAACGAATACGAGATGGTCGTTCCGATGGGCGAAGATACCGAACTTATTGCCGCGCAAACCATCGAAGAGATCGCCAAACGTCATCATTTTGCGCCACGCGCGATCAATCAAATCAAGACCGCGCTCGTCGAAGCCTGCATCAATGCTTCGGAACACAGCCTGAGTCACGACCGCAAGATCTATCAGAAATTTACGGTCGAAGACGATCGAATCATCATCACTATCTCAAATCGCGGGTTGCGTCTCGCGGACAAAAAAGCGCAGGAAGTTTCGCCCGACGAAGGTCGCCGCGGCTGGGGCTTGAAATTGATGAAAACCCTAATGGACGAAGTGAAATTCGAGCAAACCGACGACGGCACGCGCATCTCAATGACCAAATATCTAAAAAAATGATTGGCA
>JANPDZ010000696.1:0-12404 GCA_031431735.1 Acidobacteriota bacterium
GAAATTGCACGAAGAATAAAAGATATTACCGACAGTTCGACGGGAAATTTTATTTGGGTGAACAAATACGGCGTGCACAAACCTTATACGGATTCTTATCCGAATTCGGAAGCTACAAATGATAATTATTTAAATATTTATAAGTCCGAAATTGACAAGGAAACTTTGAAAAACCAGTATGACGCTGCCATCTTGTACAATTCGCAAAGTTTTTTTTCAGAACTGATCGGCAATAATGATTTAAAAAAAAATACCTTTTATATTTATACCGCAGATCACGGACAAACCCTGAGCGAAAAAGGCGAGACCGTTTCGCACTGCTCAAATACCCGAAATGAAGCTGTTGTTCCATTATTTATTATTTCCGACCCCGATGTTTTATCGGCGGTTGACACCAGTTATAAAGCTTCCCATTCAAATATTTTCGCGACAATTCTGGATCTGATGAATTTTCCGGATAACGAGCGAAAATACAATTATGCGCCTTCGCTACTAAAGGCTAAAGCTAACGATTCTAAGCCGCGATTTTATTTCGCCGGTGGGTTACAGGGTAAAGATGGTAGTCAAAAATACCCTTTCGACTAGTTGAAAGTCTTCGGTTAAAGTGAGAATGTTAGCGAATAATCTATGTTGGAAGTTATTTATTTTTTTCGCCTTTGCTTTAAATTGAAAATTCAATAAAACATTTGCCACAATTTCTAATCCTTTACATTAGCTTTTCCTTGCATTTCCTTATTCTTTTATGTTAAACATTAAGCAGAGTTAGGGATGCTCGATTCTAACTCTGCATTCCAATCTGGACAAATTGTCCTCCTGAAGTCCAGCCAACGAAAAATCTTTTGAAATCATCAATGTAGGCAAGGATTTGCCCGAATTGGATTCGGCAAGTTGGCTTTGAAAATTCGTCTATATTTTGTTGAAACGCAAATGCAGTTTTCAACGTTCCAACAGGAATAGCGAGGAGAAACGAAATGAAAAACGAAATGGCTACTAAAAAGAGACAAATGACGGAAAAAATGGTTTTGCTCGACCCCGACAAGAAATCGCCGCGAGCGAAGGAATTTGAGGATAAACTTTCGGCGCGAATTGTCGGACAAGAGCGCGCTGTGCGGCGGATGAGCGGTCTTTTCCAGATTTATCTGGCGGGAATGAACAATCCGGCGCGTCCCATCGGCACAATGCTTTTCCTTGGGCCGACCGGTTCGGGAAAAACCCGCGTCGTCGAAGCCGCTGCGGAAGTTCTTTTTGGTGAACCGCACGCAGTCGTCAAAATTGATTGCGCCGAATTTCAACATTCGCACGAAATTGCCAAACTTATCGGTTCGCCTCCGGGATATTTGGGACATCGTGAAACTTCGCCGATGTTGACGCAGGAAAATCTCGACAAAGCGCATACTGACGATAACAAACTGACCTTTGTGCTGTTTGACGAAATCGAAAAAGCGTCTGATTCGCTCTGGCAGCTTCTGTTGGGAATTTTGGACAAAGCGACCTTAACGCTCGGCGATAACCGCCGCGTTGATTTTTCGCGCGCGGTCGTCATTATGACTTCAAACTTAGGTGCGCGCGAAATGTCCGATATGATTTCCGGCGGCATCGGTTTTGCTCCGACGAAAACCGGCAAACCGCAGGAAGACAACGAAATTGATGCCAAAATATACCGCACCGCGCTCGAAGCCGCGAAACGTAAATTCTCGCCCGAATTTATGAATCGGATCGACAAGGTTGTCGTTTTCCGCAGTCTTCGCGAACATCATCTGCGTCTGATTTTGGACATCGAATTGCGCGATGTGCAAGCCCGCATCACCGAATCTGCCGGAACAAAATTTGTCTTTGAATGCACTCATGAAGCCAAAGAGTTTTTGCTCAAAGAAGGCATTGACCTGAAATACGGCGCGCGCCATCTGAAACGCGCCATTGAACGATTCCTTGTCTATTCGCTTTCTAATCTGGTCGCGACACAACAAGTTGAAACCGGCGACCTTGTTTTGGTTGATTATGACGAAGCTGGAGATAAACTGACCTTTGGCAAACAATCGGGCAAAATGATTGTCAGCGATTCCGGAGAATCGTCGTCTGAAGTCGAACTCGAATCAGACTCCGGTTCAGTCGGTTTGCCGCTTCCGCAAGCGCAAGCCGCCGCCGGCGGAAAAGGCGAAAATAACGAAAATTAATTTTTGTTAGAAAACAATCAAAAGGCGAGAAATTTGATGGTTTCTCGCCTTTTTTGTTGTATGCAATTTCATAACTCTAATAGCAAAACGCAAGCATGAACGTACGGTAAAGAGCGTTCCGCATTTGCCGATTTAAAGCTTTTTTCTTGAGAAAATATTATTTTCCTTCGATGATTTTGACGAAATCATTTTCAAAATAGCTTCTAATTTCGTCGCGGATTTGGCTAAAAGCATTTAGGCGAGTTTCTTCATCACCTTGAATTTCTGCCGGATCATCGAATGAATGATGAATAACTTTGGTTTTAGCCGGAAAATAAGGACAGTTTTCCTTTGCATTGTCGCAAACGGTTAAAACGTAATCAATTTCCTGTCCGGCAAATTCATCAACCGATTTTGAACGGTTATTTGCAATATCAATGCCGATTTCAGCCATTGCTTTGATCGCTTCGGGGCGCACGATCGAAGGCTTTGTTCCGGCACTGTGAACTTCATATTTGTTTTGCGTAATATATTTCAATAAACCTTCCGCCATTTGCGAACGCGCCGAATTTCCCGTGCATAAAAGCAAGATTTTTTTCGTTTCAGACATTTTCTTTTCCTCTTCCAATAGCCAATTAAAAATAAATGTTGCGGCAACCGCGCCCAAAAGTTGAGCAACAATAAACATCGGAACATTTTTAGGATTGATTCCCGCAAACGTGTTTGAAACGGAACGCGCTAAAGTTACCGCAGGATTTGCAAATGATGTCGAACTCGTACACCAATACGCCGCTATAATGTAGCAAGCAACTAAAATTGCCACTAAATTCGGACGAAATTTCACGCCAAGCCGAATAACTGCAATTAATCCGAAGGTTGCAATAAATTCGCTCAAAAATTGCGAACCGCCTTCGCGAATTTTGGTTGAAGCAAAAAACACCGGCAAATCAAACATCAAATTTGCCAAAGCAACTCCGAAAAAAGCACCCAAGATTTGAAACAGAATATATAATCCGCTTTCTTTCCATTTCAAATTTCCGCGAATTGTTTCGGTCAAAGTTACCGCAGGGTTAAAATGTGCGCCCGATATATCTGCAAAGCCATATATTAAACACACAAGACCTGCGCCGGTCGCAATCGAATTTGCCAAAAGCGCAATTGCGGCGTTGCTGTTCGATAAATTTTCGCCCATTATTCCCGAACCGACGACGATTGTAAGCAAAAATGTAGTTCCAAAAAATTCAGCGGCAAGTTTTCGAGTCAAATTCATATTTTGCTCAAAGAATTTGCCAAATCTTCAATCAACTCATCTGCATTTTCGATGCCGACCGAAAGCCGCATCAATCCATCGGTAATTCCCGCTTTTTCGCGCAGAACTTTCGGTGTATTTGCGTTGGTCATCGAAGCTGAATGTTGAATAATTGTTTCGACACCGCCCAAAGATGTCGCGATCGCGCAAAGTTTCAAATTATTCAAAAATGTCTTGCTGGCTTCGATCGTCCCGACATCAAAGGCGATCATTCCGCCAAAGCCGCGCATTTGTTTTTTGGCGATTTCGTGGTTTTGATGCGACGTTAAAGACGGATGAAAAACCGGATTGACTTTCTCGTGCGCTTCTAAAAATCGGGCAATTTTTTCAGCGTTGGCATTGTGTTTTTCCATTCTGACGGCAAGCGTTTTGATGCCGCGCAAGACGAGCCACGCCGTATTTGGTGAAATACAGCCACCAAACAGTTTCATTGTCGAATGCCGGATCTTATCCACAATTTCACGGCTTCCGACAATTGCTCCGGCTGAGAGATCGCTGTGTCCACCCAAATATTTCGTCGCACTGTGAACGACCAGATCCGCACCGAGCGCGAGCGGATTTTGGTTAAAAGGTGTCGCAAAAGTGTTGTCGGCAATCGAAATCGCGCCTGATTCACGCGCAAGTCGCGCAGCTTCGGAAATATCGGTTATTTGCAGCGTTGGATTCGCCGGCGTTTCGATGTAGAAAATTTTGGTGTTTTGACGCGCCGCAAGCTTGTAATTTTCCGCGTTTGAAGCATCAACAAAAGTTGTTTCAATACCAAATTTTTCTGCTAAAAATTGTAGAAAAGAACCGGTCGTGGCGTAATGCGACGCAGGCGCGACAATATGCGCTCCCGTTTCGACAAGTCCAAGAATTGTTGTCGTGATCGCCGCCATCCCGGAAGCAAAACAGAGCGCATCTTCGCCTTGTTCGAGTTCGCCTAAGGCCTTTTCGAGTGCGTCGGTCGTCGGATTTCCAAGACGACTGTAAAAATAGCCGTCCCGTTCGTAATTATGAATCTCCGCACCCGATTCAGCGTCCGTAAAAGCAAAAAGCGAAGCATTATAAATAGGCACGGAAACCGCGCCGAAATGTTTTTCGACCGATTCCGCGCCCGCATGAACCGCTAAAGTTTCAAAAGATTTATCTGACATTTTTATTTAAGTTAGCAACATTCTGTTTTTGTAGAACGAGATATACTAACTGTTTCGGCAACGGGAGCGCAACAACTCGTCGCTGCATTTTCTGTGCCTTGGGTATTTTCCAAAACCGTAAAAACTTCCCAACGGTTTCCGTCCGGATCTTGCACCCAGGTTTTATCCTGAAGCGCGTAGCAGCAATCGGTTTTCATTTCATCAAGTGTTATCAAACCGTTTTCCGTCCAGCGTTTACCCATTTCCAAAACCTCGCCGGTCGTTTCAACTTGCAAGCCGAGATGCGAAAGCGAACCGCCGCGCTCAAAAGCTCTTTGATTCATCGTAAAATTCAGAGGCGGATTGGCAATATCAAATTTTGCGTAATTCGCTCTGACCTTGAACGGCTCGACACCGAACATTTTTTTGTAGAATTCGATACTGTTTTCGACATTGCTGACATTTATCGAAAGATGTGTTTTCATATAATTTCTCCAGTTTTAATTTCATATACACAATAACATATGTGGTAAAGCGAATATATTCTCATAATCCAGCTTTGTCAAGACAAAATTCCAATTTTGTGATATTTTTTTTATATGAGTGAAGATTTTCTTTTCGACATGGAAACTTTTTTTATGGCTTTGGCAGACAAGACGCGTCTCCGGCTATTGAATCTGTTGCGTGAAGATGAAATTTGCGTGTGTTTTTTTACTGAAGTTTTGGGAGAAAGCCAGCCGAAGATTTCACGGCATCTGGCATATTTACGAAACGCGGGAATTGTTGAAGCGCGGCGCGACGGTAAATGGATGCACTATCGAATAGTTACGCCGCAAAACCCTTTTGCTGCTGAAGTTTTAGAAGATACGCTACGTTGGCTCGCGTCGCAAACCGCAATGCAGCTGGATTATCAAAATCTGGCGGTGGCGTGTTGTGCGCCGACCGCGCCGGTCACAATTATGCGGGCACCAAAACCCGATACATTCGTTGAAACAGATATGAACTTTAAACAAGAATTGGAAACATATCTTTTATGATTTTTCGGTTTCTACTTTGGAATAAGGACAATGACGGCAGTCGTTGCCGCAACAATAGCCGCGATTTTTAAGAAAATGCGCGGTTAAAACCATCAAGCCATTCTCAAAATAATAATCAATTCCTTCGGTTAATTTGTCGGTCTTTTGTTCCTTCTGAGTTTCTGTCTTCATAAAATACCCCATCCGCTACCGCAGACGGTTCTGACAATACAACGCTAAAAATTCTTTATTGCCGTCCGCGCCTAAAATCGGAGATTCAGTCAAAGCACAGACTTTTAAGCCAATTTCTTCAACAAAATTATTTATCTTTTCGACAACTTCCTTGTGTTTTGCCGGGTCTTTGACAATACCGCCTTTCCCGACCTCGCCTTTCCCGACTTCAAACTGCGGTTTGATCAGAACGATTATTTTCCCTGCTTCAATGAGCAATTCTTTTAAAGCCGGTAAAATTTTTGTGACTGAAATAAACGAAACATCCATTACAATTAAATCAAACTTTTCCGCAAAATCTTCCGATTTGAGATAACGCGCATTAACATTTTCGCGCACTTCAACCCGCGCGTCATTTCTGATTTTCCAGACGAGCTGATTTGTTCCGACATCAATTGCAACGACTCGTTTTGCGCCGTGTTGAAGCAGACAATCGGTAAAACCGCCGGTTGACGCGCCAACATCAAGACAAACATATCCGCTTGGACGAATATTAAATTCGATTAAGGCTTTTTCGAGTTTCAAACCGCCGCGCCCGACATACTTTATTTCGTCTGATTTGCCTTTGATGCGGATTTTTGCGTCAAAGGCAAAACTTTCCGACGATTTTTCGACACGTTTTTCACTGACCAGCACGACACCCGCCATGACGAGTGCCTGCGCTTTCGTGCGCGAGTCGGCAAAACCCAGTTCAACCAATAATTTGTCAATGCGCTCGCGTTTCATTACAGATCAATTTTTTGCCCTTGAAAAGCAATGTTAAAGCCTTTTGCCCTGACTTCTTTGATTTTTCCTTTATTGCCTTGAACCAAAGGATTTGTGTGATTGAAATGGATAAAAAACACTTTTGCTTTGTCTTTCGGGGACAAATTTTTCAATAACTCCATTGTTTCCGAAACAAACGGGTGCGGAACCTCGCTCATCGGGCGATTTATCTCGCCGTCTTGATAGAAAGTTCCATCAATAAACACATAATCATTCGATTTTACAACATCTTCCAGATTCTGATTCCACTTTTGCCATTTATCAATGTCGGGAATAAAAACGAGAGATTTGTCGTTTGCGATGATTTTGTAACCGACCGTTTCGGAAAATTCGTCGCGGTGCGGAACGAGAAAAGGCTCGACTTTCAGATTTTCGTTAAGCTTTACCGGTTCGTTCGCGGCCAACGGCAAAAGCGCGATGTTTTTGATGTTGACAAGCTGCGACCATGGCGCGTTTGTTTCGAGCATTGTTTTCATTCGCGGCATTGCATAAACCTTGACGTCTTTTGAATTCATAGATTCTCTGCCGAGATACATCAAGCCCGTGTAATGCCCGATGTGCGCGTGAGTCAGGAAAATTCCCGCGAGATCGTTTGAAAAATCGCCCGAAACTTCCTTCAAAAGTTGAAATTGGGCAGGAAAATCGGGGGTTGCGTCAAAAACCCATCTCTCGTTTGAGTCGGGATTGACCAAAGCGATCGAGGAAACCATCCGGCGGAGTTTCGTGTCTGTCCAGGCTTTTTTGCAAAAAGGCGAATCGCAACCGATCTGCGGAACGCCCGCATCTTGCGCGATGCCTAAAACCGCGACATACGGCGATTTTGCTTCGACTGTTGCGGCAACCATTAATAATAAAAAGAGTAAAGTTTTTTTCATTGTTCGATGCTTTCGGCTCCGAAATCCGTCAATTCAAAATCTTCTGCCGCGTAGAAAATCTGGATCGGACGCGCAATAAACTTCGCAATCTTCGATATAATTTTGCTGCGCGACCGACAAATCCAGCACGAAAGAAATTTCCTGCCAGCAATACGGGCAAGTAAAAAAATGTTCGATTTCCATTAAGCGTTTCTAATTTTACGTTTCGTTCACGAAACCATCGTAAAGTGATATTCTAACGCTTGAATTTACCAAAATGAAAACAGAAACAAAACTTTCGGGATTTGCAAAATTTGCTTGGTTTGTCTTGGCTTATAACATTATCGTCATTCTTTGGGGCGTTTTTCTTCGCGCTTCAAAATCCGGCGACGGTTGCGGACAGCATTGGCTGACGTGCCACGGCGAAGTTATTCCGTCTGCTCCACAGTTGAAAACGATAATTGAGTTTTCACATCGTATCACGAGCGCATTGGACGGATTGATCGTTATCGGTTTGCTTATTTGGGCGATTTGGCGTTGGAAATCGGGCAAAACGGAACAAAATACATTGGTTTTGAAGATGGCTACCGGTTCTTTTGTTTTCGTAGTTATCGAAGGATTGCTCGGCGCAGGTTTGGTTTTGACCGGAAACACGGCGGAAACTTTGACGGCGGCGCGTCCGTTTTGGATGGCGGGACATTTGATAACGACTTTGATCTTATTGACTTTTCTAACGCTCACGGCGTGGTTTGCAAGCGGCGGAAAGCCTTTTAATTTTGATGTTGCGCCGAAAGTTAAATTATTATTATTGGCGGGACTTTTCGGCTTTTTGTTGGTTGGAATGAGCGGTTCGGTGGCGGCTTTGAGCAGTATGATCTTTCCGTCAGAAACTTTGACGGAAGGCATTACAAAAGATTTTTCGGCAACCTCGAACATCTTGCTTCGCTTGCGCGTGAGTCACCCGATTCTTTCGATTTTAACAGGCGTTTATCTGATCTTTTTGGCAGGCTGGCTGCGGAAAAAGGCTGAAAACAACACATCGGTCGTGCGTTGGTCAAATATTTTGAGCATTTTGATTTTAATGCAAATCGGTTTCGGAGCATTGACGCTTTTAACGCTTGCGCCGATTCTGATGCAACTTGGACATCTTTTTTTGGCTGATGCGGTTTGGATTTCTTTTGTTTTGCTAACGGTTAGTTTTTTAGCCGGATCAAATCAGACGATTGGAGAAAAATTCTATGACAAATAACCAGATGAACATAAGTTTTGCGACATTTTGCTCTTCGTTCTGAGTCCCGCCTTTAGGCGGCTAAACCGCCAGCGAAGCGCGGCGGTTGCCTGCTGAAGCAGGGACTCAAAACTTTTCAAAATTCCTTGAAACTTTTGCTCACCTGCTTATTAAAAATAATTGAAGAGAATGCAGACAAAAGGCGTTTCGTAAAATGAAACGCTTTTTGTCCGCATTCTAAAATTTCAGTTGATTATTTAAGCAAACGAACCGAAGTTTTTCGGTCAGCTTCGCGTTCTTTGTCGCTTGCCGTTTCAGGAACTTTAGCAAACTCCTCGCCATAGCCTTCGGCTTCGGGAACTTGGGCTCCGACACCTGCTTTTTCGAGTGCGGCTTTGACCGCCTTTGCTCGATTGTCCGAGAGTTTTAAATTCGCGGCATCGTCGCCCTTCTTATCAGTGTATCCGCCGATTTTAAGTTTAACATCGGGGAAAGCCTTCAGAATCGCAACTATGTTATCCAGTTGACGCTTCGATTCGGGAACCAGTTCGGTCGTGCCGAATTTAAAATTCAGGTCGTCAAAGCTGAACCATTTCTCCTTCAATGAATCGGCAGTTCCATTTTTATATTCATCAGACTGGATGAATTTGATTAATTGATCTTCGATACCGCCCGGATAAGCCTGAAGTTTAGTGCCGTCGGGAAGCGATACTTCGGTCAATTTTTTGTTGGCATCCGCCGTTGCGCCGCTGATTGAAGCAGGAAGCGTCCACCCCGAGAACAGCGACTTAATCTGTTCGAGAGCGGCGGTGGGCAATCCAACAGCCGTCGTGATCGCGTTTCCGGCAAATGCAAGCGTTCCTGTCTTCCAATCTTTCAAACCCGGTAAAAGTTTTTGGAAGTTGTCCCACCAACCTGCCGCAAAAGGTTTGGCATTAGCGTCAACCTTCAAACCCGCGTAATCAACATTACCCGCGCCGAATTGAGCGTCGAGTTTAGCTTTGATTTCGTCCAAAGTCTTTTGGTCTGGAACAACGCCCGAAACCGTATATTTGCCGTCTTTAGCTTCGATCTTGAAGCTCGAATCAACGGTTTTCGCGGTTGGGTTAGCATTTGAATTGGTTTTATTGGCGGTTGAATTTGCGTTCGTAACAGTCGTTGTCGGAGTTGATTTTCCGCAAAACCAATAACCCAAAACTACCAATAAACCGAGTATCAGAAGCGGAATCAGCCATTTCAAAATTGAACCGCTGTCGCCGTCGCCGTCGAGGGCATCGCCGACACTGCCCAACGCACCCGTAACTTTTCCGTAGGTTGCGCCCGCCGCATCGCCAACCGCACCGGCAACCTTTTTGCCTGCGTCAACTGTTGCGCCTGCCGCATCACCGACAACTTCTGCGCCTTTGCCAACAACGGCTTTTCCGGCATCAAGCGTTGCGCCTGCCGCGTCGCCGACCTTATCCGCCGCACCGCTTGCCAATGCTCCGGCTGTCCCTAATCCGCCCAAAATTGCCGCGCCGACTGCGCCGCCGTAATTCTTTAGAAACCCGCCGATTTTTGAAATCAAACCTGCTTCATCAGGAACTTCGCCGTCAGGCGTGAGCGCGTCAACAACGTGCGGTGTCATAAAACCGAGCGCCGAAGTAGCCGTCGCTTTATCAACACCGGATTGTTCGGCAACATCATTTAGCGTGTCTTCGCCGAGCGCGGATTCAAGCTGTTCATTGGAAATCGGCGTATTATCGCCCGTCGTCACCCACGACTCCGCCAAGTCGCCTAAACCCGCGTCCTTGAAACGTCCCATAAATCCGCTGAAACCACCGTTCGCCGGATTTGCTATCAACCCCAGCAAAGAAGCCAACAAACCTCCTGCTTTGTCACCCAAACCAAATTTTTCTTGCGCTTCTTTAATAATCGAATCGAACATATTTTTCTATTCTCCTTTTCTAATCTTAAAAACTGCCTGCATCAGGCAAAAAGAAATTTATTAAACGCTCCAAATTGATTTTGAAACGTAATCATTCAGGGGGCAGAATTAAGGGGGGCTTTTCAGATTTATTTAATGCTTTCTCGCCATTGTTTCCCAAGTTCGACCAATTCGTCAAGTTTGGTTTGCAGTTCTTCGCGTTTTTTCTCGAGTTCTTCGTCATTTGCATTTTTTGAAACATAGATCGGCGCGGCGTAAAAAAATCGTGCGCGGCTGAAAGGTTTCGCAATTTGTAATTTATCCCAACTGCCGATTGTCCAACACTTTTCGACTTCGACGAGGAACGGCAAGATAGGATTTCCGGTTTTTTTTGCCAGAAGACACGCGCCCGATTTGGCGATGTGGCGTGGACCTTTCGGACCATCAATCGTAAAAGCCGTCGCCAAACCTTTTTTCATCAGGCGAATCATCTCGACCAATGCGCCGACTCCGCCGCGTGTCGAAGAACCGCGCGCCGTCCCGAAACCGAATCGCGTCAGAAAACGGGCGATATATTCGCCATCAAAACTCTGCGAAGTGATGACGACGATATTGCGGTGGCGGAGATAATAAGTTCCTAAGAAAATGCGGTCGTGCCAGACTGTATATATCGGGATTTTTCCGTCATTTTCGACCGATTCAAGATTTTCCGCTCCGACGGTTTCAAATTTGACCGTTTTCCCGATAAGTTTTATGAGCAGAAAAAAGACCTGCGCAATGAGCCGAATCGTGATTCTCTGCTTCAATGAATACGCCCGTAAATCCGCTTGTTTGAAAACTTGCTGAATTTTTTCTTCCATCAGATAGCAAAAGTTTGGCGATTTGGTTTAAGATATGCAACAAACAAAGTTATTTTAACGTAATTTTTGACGAAACGGCTGTAAAAATCGGGAAATAAAATGAAAAAAATCTTGATTGTTGATGACCACGATGATTTAGCAAGCCTTTTAACGATAGAATTTACCAAACTCGGACACTCTGTTAAAATCATCGAAAACCGCGCTGATGCCGTTCAATTGATCAACGGCGAAGACTTTGATTTGGTGATCTCCGATTTAGACGGCGAACAATTAACCGCTCAAACCAATGAAAATGAGGCGACCTGTCTGCCTGATGCGGTGGAAGATGCGCGAAGTTTGATCAAGGCTTTCAAGATTTGCGTCAGCAATTACGACCGCGAAGATTTCAGCGAAGAAGAACTCAAAACCTGCATCGAAACAACGCTCGATTGTAAAGCGAAATGCATTGATAAAAAAGAGTTGATACAAGACCTTCACGAAAAAATCGAGTTTGAAATTCCGAGCGTGATCAGCTTAATGAACAATATTTTGGATTATCTGATGAAGCGCGTCGAAAAGATCGGCGTGGTCAATCCCGAAACCTCGAATCTCTTTGTTGCGCTCGACGAAGCCTTTGTCAACGCCGTCAAACACGGCAACAAATTTGACACCAGCAAACTCGTCCGCATCACGGCGGACGTTTCGCCCGAAGAAGCACGATTTACGATCGAAGACGAAGGCGACGGATTTAATGTCGCCGAAATTCCCGACCCGCTCGATCCGCAAAATCTTTTCAAAACCTCCGGTCGCGGCGTTCTGTTTATCTATAACATTATGGACGAAGTAAAATACAACGAACGCGGCAATCGCCTGACGATGGTAAAAAAGGCCCCTACCGATAAAAAGCTTGAAGCATAAATGCGATAGAATAGCGGCAGATGAAAGTCACCATTGCCCAGATCAACACCACCGACGGCGACCTTGCCGG
>JANPDZ010000697.1:0-3231 GCA_031431735.1 Acidobacteriota bacterium
TGTTTCCAGCCAATAAACTTTTTCACATTTTGGACGTTTGTTTTCACTTTTCAAACTCCGTGAACATCTGCGCCCCAGATATATTTATGAAGCTGTAAATTCAGTCGAACTTTCAGACCGCTTCGGGAAACAGTTTCGGCGATTTCGCGCAAATTTTCAATGCCGAAAACGGGCGAGATCAAAATCTCTTTCGTTTTGGTTTGCAGATCGTATTTTTCGATGATCTCACGCGCAAACTCCCAATCGCGCAAATCGGCGACGACAAATTTCACTTCGTCTTTTTCGGCGCGCAATCTTTCCAGATTTGCCCAATGATTTCGCTCCGCTTCGCCCGACGCCGGGCATTTTACGTCTAAAATCACACAAGCGCGTTCGTCCACATTTGAAGCCGAAACAAATCCGCCGGTTTCGATCAAAACTTCAAAGCCTTGATCGCAAAGCTTTGTAATAAAAGGAAAAACCGCTTTTTGCGCGAGCGGTTCACCGCCCGTCACTTCGACGAGATTGCAGCCGAAATCTTCTAATTGTCTAAAAATATCGTCAAAACTCAAACGCTTGCCGCCCGTGAAAGTGTATTCGCTGTCGCACCACACACAGCGCATCGGGCAACCCGTCAGACGCACAAACGCGCACGGCCGCCCGGCGTGCGAAGATTCGCCCTGAATCGAAAGAAAAATTTCCGTAACGCGGAGCGTTTGGTTTTTGGTTTTTGGTCTTTGGTCTTTGATTTTAGCTGATTGCATTTTGTGTAAAACTCTAAAATAAACCGAACCACTGATAATAATTGATGATTTCACCAATGCCGAAAGAAGCCAGATTTGCCAGGACTATCGCGACAAAAGAGCGAATCCAATCATTTGTTTCAAGCAGATCTTTCCCACGAAAGGCGAGCCAGAAAAAGATACATTCCCCAACCGGTGCGAAGGTTTCGGCGACAACCAGATAAAGCGTTCGCGAATAATCAAGAAAAATCGCGGGCAAAACCAAAATAACAATCGGATAGGTGCAAGCCGTCAGCCAAACGCCGCACAGTAGTTTTTGCTTGAGCGAAAGGCGCGGCGAAAGCCCGAAGATCAAAATCGGCGTTTCGATCAGAATCGTCGCCAGATAACCAACGGGAAGAAAAAGCCACAAACGGTCAAGTGGCGCGTTTCTGACCAATTCGATTGCCGGTTCATCAAAGATAAAAAGTAGATTTTGCATAAAATCAGATGCGGATAGATTACCATATTTTCGCATCGGCAAAATACTTCAACTTAAAGAGTTGTTTTTCGCAAAGCAAAGAAAGTGAAAAAGTGAAAAAGTGAAAAAGCAAATTGAGAATGCTCAACAAACTTTTTCACTTTTTCACTTTTTCACTTTTTCACTCTCAACGATTTTGCGGTGAAATAAACGTCACGCCGTCGAGCTCCGCGAGTTCCGCGATTTTTTCGATCACGATTCGCCCGACGACCGCGTTAGCCGACTGCATTTCCGTCAAAACTTCAAACCCGAGTTTTTTCAACTCTTCGACCGTTTCCGGTTTGAGTTCTTTCAGACGAACGACGATCTCAGCTTTACCGTTTTGGACAAATTTTGCTTCGTCCGCTGATGCCGCCGCGCCATTTTTCAAACGCTCGACCAGTGCCTTGACCGCCGAACTGTATTTGTTCGGTTTGATCTCGACCTGCGCATTTTGCAGTTCGGGCTCCGCGGTCACGGTTTTGTCTTTTGCAAAATTGTAGGTTACAACGCCGGTGATTTTTTTGATTTCAAATTGCAGTTTTGGAATCGCAAACTTCGCACGTTTCGCCGCCGTTTCCGCCGCTCCGTAAAGCGTCTTATCGCCCGAAACAGCTTTTGCCGCAACGACATTGCCGACCGCGTCCAAAGTTACTTCGACATTGACTGCGCCACTTGCCTTGCTATTTTGCGGATAAACAGGCTTTGGCAAGTTCGTCGCCTTGATCGGATTGGAAACGATTTCCGAGTCTTCTTCGTCGGTAATCGTCTTGCCGTCAACAGTTTTTAAAAGCACTAATTTGTCAACATTTGCCACCGCCCTCGGTTTATCTTTCGATTTTTCTTCGGTCTTTATAGCGTTTCTTCTTCCGGTAGTAATCGGCATCTTAAAGCCGCTTGAATCGGATTTTCGCTTAAAAAGGTTTCCCATTACCTGTTTGTTTTCCGTTTCATTATTAGCTCCGAAAATTCCTTCACGGCTGACGCCTTCGGGCAATTCAACGGGAACTTCGATTTTTCGCGGCTGTCCGCCGTCGGTGACGATTCTTTCTTCGACCGCGACAAACGATGTAAATTGTGTCAAAAGACGATATTCAAGCCCGAGATTGGTGATCTGGTCTTTTATTTCAGGCTTGCTGTTTTGATAATCCTGTTTGGTTAGATCGTCAATTCTCGTGCGCGCCCAGAGTGTCGCCAGCACATCGTGATTCGCTTCCGTTTCGGGGAAATTGACGGCGATCTCGCGGACGGTTTCGCGCCCGAACGATTTGCCTTTGAGTTTGATCACACCGCTGCCGCCTTTGGTGTAACGGCCGTGAATGATGACCGGTTTCGCGCTGAAAAGATCGTTAATTCGTTTTGGATAAACGTCGGCGACTTGCAAATTGCCGAAATCAAGCGAAATATCGGTCAGCAGCGGACTTCTGACGCGTTCGTGAAAACGTTTCGCGGCGGCTGAACCGTCGTCGGTCAAGGCGACATATTCAACTTCACCGCGTCCTTCTTCCGCCATTTTGTCGAGCAGCATTCGATTCACCGAACTGCCGATACCGAAACTGAAAATCCGCGCATTCGGGTGTTTTTGAATTTCCGACAAAATTTCGGCTTCGTTGCCGACATAGCCGTCGGTCATAAAACAGACGACGCGAATATGCTGTTGCGAATCCGACGGATCGAGCGCGGCACGGATCGCTTTCATCATTTCCGTTCCGCCGCCGCCTTGCCTCGATTCGAGAAAGGCTTGTGCTTTTCTGAGATTTTCGCTGGTTGCGGAAACTGGTTTTTCAAACAAAACGGAAGTATCGCCCGCGAAAGTTATCAGATTAAAAGTGTCCTGCGGATTTAGACCGTCGAGCGCCATTTTCATTGATTCTTTCGCCTTATCGAGCGGGAAACCCGACATCGAACCCGAAGTATCAATCACAAAAACGATCTCTTTCGGCGTTACATCTTGCACACGCGGAGAGTCGGGCGGCTGAAGGATCAGCGTAAAATATCCGCCTTTTTCGC